>VEPB01000399.1 GCA_012026715.1 Methylococcaceae bacterium
CCCGCCCATATTCCGCTCGAGCAGCCAAATCCCCCCAAAACTTCCGATTCCAAGGGGTCGGACCAGGGTAAATCCATAATCCGAAAGACTCCTGGCGACCAGCAATAGACCAGCCCAAAGCGGCTCAAGCAAGCCCTCAATCGAAGACGATAGTCATTGTCAGTCCGTTTTTGGTGTGTTATTAACTGCACCCACGGCCCCCTCACAACGACCACCGGATATCCTGACCGTTGGTCAGTCGCCGTAGGATCTGGCATCACGCTAAAGTCGAGTCATACAGCCGCTATAAGAGGCTGCAAGGCATGAGACCAGCATCCAACCGCCCTGCCTTTTCAACGATATGCAAGGAGATTCGTTATGCCTGTCTCTGGACGTGAAATTGCCAGTCTCGATTTTGCCAACCTAATCGGCGGCCCCCTCAACGCCATCGTGGAAGCCCAGGCAAAGTCGGCCATCACCACCGCCAACTTCATCAAGGAAGTGGGATTCAGCAAAGACGGCAAAGTCGTCAATGTTGATTTCACCTACAACCGAAAGAACGATAACGGCAGCGACCAGGAATTCACCCTCACGCTACCGTTCATCACCATGCTGCCCATCCCTTACATTACCGTGACTTCGGCGGAGATCGAGTTCAATGCCAAGATCACGTCCACTACCGAATCCAAGACCGACTCCAATTTCAGCCAGCAGGTGGACGCGTCGGCCGGGGGGAACTACTGGTTTGTCAGCGCCAAGGTGACGTCCAAGACCGCTTACCAAAAATCCAGTTCATCCAGCGACCGTGAGGAGCGCACCTTCGACATGCGGGTACGGGTTGAAGCTCGGAATCAGGACATGCCGGCAGGCACCGAGCGCATCCTGACCCTGCTGGAAAACGCCATCGAGGAGAAGACCTCGCACAAGCTCCTGTCGGTTGGAATTACCGTCACGGGAGTCGATTCGACTAAAGTCACGGCGGACGGTGCTGACTTTGCATCCTTGAAGGATGGCATGAAGTTCACGTTTGACGGCGTGACCTACACCATCTCTGGCGTGACTCAACCCAAGAAAGCTGTCGCGGGAACTGCAGGAACAGGGGCTTCGCCGTGCAGCTTTACGGTTTCACCGGCGCTCAGTTCCGCAGATCAAACTACTATAATTGCCACTCCTCCTGTAACCGGCGCCAGAGTCGCAAGTGTCGAGGCCAATGGCACTCTCGCGTTATCCTCGACAGTACGGTCACAACGATCCCCTCAGGCTTAGCTGCCAACCAAACATTTACAGTTGGCAGCAACACGTACACCGTAGGCACCGTAACCCCACCCGTCGCTGCCGGATCAGGGATTACTGCGGTAACCGCCGTACCTGGCAGCTTCACCACTACACCCCCTCCCTCAGCAGGGCTGGTAGGAAAGACCATCAGCATTTTGAAATAGTCCGCGCGTCTCGCCGCCGGCCCCGCATTACCGGCGGCATTCAATTTGGCTTTACACGCACTATTCCCAAGTGAGCGAAGACGCACCTCCCAAATTCTCGGACGTAATGGGCGCCTTAGTGGCCAGCGTGGCCAATGCGCGCCGCGTTGCCGACATCGAGGCCTTGCGTATTGCCTACCGCTATCGCGAAAACGAATTGCTGAAGGGCATGCCGGTTCCGCGCCTGCGCTTCCGCAAAGTCAGCATCAGCCTGCCGGTCATGCTCACCGGACTGATTCCCGGCGTCCCGGCCGAAATCAATCCGGCCCACACCATCGTGGAAGCCGCTTCCAATTCCTTCGAACAGGGCATCGACTCACTCGCCGAGACCTTGGAAAAGGCCGAAAAGTTGGAGAACCCGCCGGATTCCGAAAAAAGACGCCTGGCTCGTTATAAGCGCCTGTTGGGCTTTGTGCAGGCTGGCGATTTTTCAGGGCGCTTCAAAGCGATGCTTGACACATCATTGGCGGATGCTTTGCGTGAATTGCAGATTAGCGAAGGTGGCAATCATCCTTCCGATGTTGTAATCCAGGATGTGGTGGGAGACACCTCCGACCTGGTTTTCAAAGAACTGTTCGATGAGGCCACTTACCTCTACATCCAGCAACGGATCGAAGAAGAAAAAGGCGAATTCGATGCCGAGCGAGCCCGCCAAGACAAAGACGCGCTGAATCAGGACGAAATCATCCTGGGGTTGAAAAGGCTGGTGCGTCACTCCGCCGAGGCTGCCTCCATCAAGAAGGCGACTGTGCCGCCGGATTTCGCCGTCACCGTCAACACCGACGACATCAAGAATAGCGGCGGCGGTCCCGACGTCGTGACCCGTCTGTCCATGGTGCTAATGGAAGAAGGCCTGGAATGGGTGACCGAATACAGCCACGAAGGCAGCGAGCGAGCCAAACTGGTACCGGAGTGAGTTGCGGTGATCCTGTCCATGCAGAACGAAAAGCTCAGCCCGCATCTGCAAGATCTCGCTCCGCTGCTGGACGCCTATCAGAAGGGCGATCCCGCATTTCCCGATGCCGCGTTGAAGTGGCTTTCGGAGGTGGAGAAAACGATGTCGTCCGTGCGTCTCCGCGAAGGCTCGGAAATCTCCACGCTGCGCGGCAGAATCCTCAAGGCCTCCGACGCCCTCAACGCCGGTGGCGAAAAGCCCCCCCGCTCGCAGGTCAAGAGCGCACGTAACGTGGCCGCCGCGGAGGCGCTGGAACGGGGCGAGGAAATTCTCAGGACCATCATCCAGACCAACCAGGAGCGTCTGCAGCGCTTTGAGGACAAATTGTGCGAAGGCATGACGGCGCTGGCATTGCTCGTGGAAATCCCTCTCAGGCAAGACTCGACCACACAATGGCTAACAGCCGTTTGGCGTTTGCTGCGCAGCCAGGATTCAACGCGGCCGTTGGCCACCTACCTGGCCGCATCACTCAACGGCGTCGACCGGCTGTTCATCTTGGAAGCGGTTCTCGGCCGAATGACCGCGCCGGACCCAGAAGACGGCCCCTAACTGGGAACGGTGGCCTGGATGATTCGACAAGAAAGGCAACGTATGACCGTGTTGGAACGCTCCGCATGCGGCCGCGCCCCCGCAAGCTGGGGCCCCCCGGGCGCGAAACCATCTGCACAGCAAGGACAAAGACGATGCCAATCAGACGAAGTGACTACAGAAAGGCCTTAATGACATGTCGGCAACAATTGGGACGTGGCGCAAGGTCAGCTCAAAGCCACCCACCCCACGGTAGAAATGACGTGCCGGATTTCTACGGTGAGCAACTTGTAGCGCAGGCGGTTCAAGACGGCGCGACACAGGCATTGCAGCGCAGGCTAAGAAGAATCATGGGCTTGTAGTGTTGCTGAATTGACGTATGGGCAACGGACATGATCGTTGCCCAATACCTGACTCGAAACTTGGCGCAGGACTGCCGATGAATCAGGCAAACCTTCCAGGGCAGGAGGAGTGCTGTGATCGAACGCTTTCGAAACGGAATTCGGGCACCAACGTGATCGCTGGTTGAAGTAACGTCCATATCAGCCTCCAGAGAGTTGGAGCGGGTGATGGGAATCGAACCCACGCTATCAGGTTGGGAACCTGAAGTTCTACCATTGAACTACACCCGCCCGATTCCTTCGGAGATGGACACATTGCCCCCAAGGGGACCTTGGGGTTAGATCAACAGACCTGTCTCAGGACAGGCCACCACGCAGAAGTTAGCATCCTTTCGGGGCGGGGCGATTGATTCATCCCCCATCCTTCCCGTTACAGGGTCGCTTTGGCTTGTTCGGCTTTGCGACGATTAACAGCGGTTCGCTTACGTTAATCCTTTGGCACAGCCTAACGCCTCAACCGGGTTGCGACTCCCAGTATCACGCTGCCCCCTCGCGGAATTGGTATGCCCCGCAAGGTGGCTACATTGTCGGTACGCTTAGCACCGAACCGTTACCAGCCCCGCACCGTACCTAGGCTGCCGGTGGCTGAACGCCGGATCTTGTCAGATCTTGCGATCAGCAAGACAACTAACTTGAACGGCATTCGCCGTTATGTCGATATGCCTGCTCGGTATCGTTCACTCATGCGAGATTCCAGTACCGCCACCGGGTGTGCAGACGCGCTGATGGTTAAAGGCGCTAATTTCCTCGCTATGACGCTGCGAGTACGACAGCTACCGACGAGACGCGACTCGTGTTGCACGCTTGGGAGCTGACGCTCTACCAACTGAGTTGCCCCGCCTGCCGTTGGAAGCCGTCAATGCAACGATTCAGTGGTCTACGTTAGCATTTCAAGGGCATCTATGGGAAGTAGATCTGGACGGGATGGATGACAAAACCGTCGTGAGTCGGGACAATTGCCGATTTTTTGGCTAAGGATCGAAGATCGATGTGGTTTAAGAACCTCACCCTGTTTCGCTTCACCGAATCATTCACCCTGCCGACCGACGATCTCAATGCTCGCCTCGAGGAAGGTAAATTCAGGCCCTGCGGCAGCCTGGAACTGGCGAGTTTCGGCTGGACGTCGCCACTTGGTCGCGACGGCGATGAACTCGCTTATGCCCTCAATGGCTACATCATGGTGTGCTTCAAAAAAGAGGAGAAGCTCTTGCCGGGTAGCGTCGTCAACGAAGTGGTGGCGCGACGGGCCGAGGAAGCTGAGGAGCGTAACGGCGCGCCGCTGGGCAGGCGGGAGCGCGGCCAACTGCGTGATGAGGTAATAGCGGAACTGCTGCCGAAGGCATTCACCCATTCTCGCAAGACCTATGCCTATATCGACACGAAAGGGGGCTGGCTGGTGGTAGACAGTGCTAGTGCCAAGAAAGCCGAGGAACTGGTCTCGCACCTGCGCCGTTGCCTCGGTTCGCTGCCGGTGGCGCCGCCGGTCACCCGCGAGCGTCCTGCCGCAGTCATGACGCAATGGCTGGCCACCGGCACGGGCCCCTCCGACTTTACCATCGACGACGAATGCGAGCTGCGGTCCACCGAGGCGGAGGGCGGTGTCGTACGCTGCAAGCGGCAGGATTTGACGGTTCCCGAGGTCCAGAATCACATCGAGGCGGGCAAAGAGGTGGTCAAGTTGGCTCTAAGCTGGGGCGACCGCATCGGTTTTCTGTTGAGCGACGATCTCGGCGTGAAACGTCTGAAGTTTCTCGATGTCATTCAGGAGCAGGCCGCAGAGGTGGAAGCAGGCAGTGAAGCCGAGCGCTTCGATATCGATTTCTCGATTCTGTCGCTGGAATTGTCCGGGTTTGTTCCTAGACTATTAGCGCTGTTCGGCGGAGAAAATGAACCGAAGAGTTCCGGAGGTTAGACTGGTGTTGATATGCTGGAAAAATTGGCTGGTAAGGTTGGCTGCCTTCGTGGCGGTTTGTCCCGGTCTGGGTACTGCTGAGGTATTTGAGATTCCATCGCCGGGAGCCGAGTTGATCGGCGAAATCCAATATACCAAAGCCCGTCACGAAGATACCCTGCTGGATATCGCACGCGAATTCAGTTTGGGGCAGGACGAGATCGTGATGGCCAATCCGACTGTGGACCGCTGGCTCCCCGGCGAGGGCAAGGAGGTGCTGGTTCCGCGCAAATACATACTCCCCGAGGCGGTGCGGCGGGGGATTGTGCTCAATATCCCGGAAATGAGGCTGTATTATTTCACGGGCGGCAGCAAGACGAGCGGGCCAACCCGGGTCATCAGTTATCCGGTGAGCATCGGGCGGATGGATTGGCGGACCCCATTAGGGATCACCCGGGTCGTGCAAAAGCTGAAGGATCCGGTCTGGCGGCCCCCCGCTAGCATCAAGAAGGAACATGCAGCCGAAGGCGATTTCTTGCCGGACGTGGTGCCCGCAGGACCGATGAATCCCCTCGGACGATTTGCCATGAAGCTGGGTGTTCCCGGGTATCTGATCCATGGAACCGGCGTGGATAAGGAGTTCGGTATCGGAATGCGGGTGACTCATGGCTGTATCCGCATGTATCCGGAGGACATCGAGCAGCTCTATCCTCAGGTGCCGGTCGGAACCCAGGTCACCCTGGTCAATCAGCCGGTTAAGCTGGGATGGGAAGGCGACGACCTGTACATCGAAGTGAGCCAGACTCTGGACGAAGATCGGATGAGCTATGACGAACTGTTGGCGCTGGCGATGAATTTGATCTCGAAAAAAACCGCCCGGCATTCCGTGGTGCTGGACGGGGCGGTGCTGAAGCGGGCGCTGGAGACTCCTTCAGGAATCCCTGTGGTGATATCCAAGCCGCTGCAACAGCAACAGACCGAAGATTCAGAACCCCTAATGTAACGTCGATTGGGAGCGCGCGCGGCGCTCCCGGCATCCTTCAGTCGGCCAAATCGGCGAAAAGGGCCGTGCTGAGGTAGCGCTCGCCAAAGGATGGGATGATGGCGACAATGAGCTTGCCTTGATTTTCCCTTCTTTTCGCCACTTCAACTGCCGCCCATAGGGCGGCTCCGGACGAAATCCCCACCAGTAGGCCTTCTTCCCGTGCGGCCCTGCGGGCAGTCTCGAATGCATCCTCGTTCTTGACCCGGATCACCTCGTCGTAAATCTGGGTATTCAGAATTTCCGGCACAAAGCCGGCACCGATTCCTTGAATCGGATGCGGGCCTTTGTCTCCCCCTGATAACACCGGGGAGGCGTCCGGCTCGACGGCGATGGCCTGGAACGAGGACTTGCGCTGTTTGATGATCTCGGCGACACCGGTGATGGTCCCGCCGGTGCCGACGCCCGAAATCAGGAAATCCACTTGCCCGTCAGTGTCCCGCCAGATTTCCTCGGCGGTGGTTTTCCGGTGTATTTCCGGATTTGCAGGGTTTTTGAACTGCTGTGGCATGAAATAGTGTCGTCCAGAGGCGACGATTTCCTCCGCGCGACGAATTGCACCCCCCATGCCCTCGCTACCCGGCGTCAAAACCAATTCTGCGCCGTAGGCTCGCAACAGCATGCGGCGTTCCTTGCTCATGGTTTCCGGCATGACCAGGATGCAGCGGATGTTGCGGGCGGCGCACACCATGGCCAGGGCGATCCCGGTGTTGCCGCTGGTCGGTTCGACCACCACCGTTTCCGGGGTTATAAGGCCGGCTGTCTGAGCGGCGTCGATCATGGCCATGCCGATGCGGTCCTTGACGCTATGGGCTGGGTTGAAGAATTCCAATTTGGCGACAATCCGAGCGCCGTCGGGGTCTGCCAGACGGTTGATGCAGACCAGCGGCGTGTTGCCGATCAGATCGGTGACCGAGTTTGCAATGTTCATGGGAAGTCCTCGTCGATATTTGGTTTCTGCGCGCCGCTGCGGCATCGCGCTAGAGTGCCACAGTAGCGCCGATTTTCAAGTTCTTCGAATGGTGGCATTGAACCTGCTACACACATTAGCTGGGTATTCAATATTGCTAATTCGGGCGTGATAAGGTGTGATATGAGTATTAACGACGATCAGATGCGAATGAATATTAACTTGTGGGTTTCCCCTTCGCCAAGCCAGAAACTGCAAGAGGTTCGCATTCGGCACGTTGAGCGTTATTCCCCGAACACCACGGGGATGATGACTAAGCTGTTCTTTGTCACGATGATGGCTGTGGTCGCTTTGGGTTGGCGTTTTCGGAAACTCGAATATCTCAGCGCGAAAGACGGTCTGGGATATTACCTGGGTATTGTGGGCAGCGTCATGATGTTGCTGCTATTGCTCTATCCCCTGCGCAAGAAGGCGCGATTCATGAAAGGATGGGGGGAGGTCAAACACTGGTTCAAGGCGCACAAAGTGCTTGGGATCGTGGGGCCTATCCTGGTCTTGTTCCATGCCAATTTCAGGCTGCATGCGGTCAACAGTAACGTCGCGCTGTTTTCCATGCTGTTGGTGGTGCTGAGTGGCCTGCTGGGGCGGTATATCTACGTCAAGATTCACTTCAGCCACTACGGACAGCGAATGTCGCTGCAGGAGCTGCAACGGCAATTCGGGATATCGAGGGCGGAAATGGATGAGGAGGCGACGATTTCTCCCCGCGTCAAGGACGAACTGCACGGCTTTGAACAGAGCGAGTTGGCGCCAGCGAAGGGAGTATTAGGGACCTGCTGGCGGTTGTTGATCTTGGGTCGCCGGGCGGCCTGGGTTCAGCGCAAGGCCTTGCGGCATCTTCGTGAGGACATGAACGAACAGGCCCGGCGGGGTGAGCTACTCCCTGCTATGATTAGCCTGCGCTTGCGCCACGACCGGGAACTGATTCATGAGTATCTCCTGGCGGTAAAGCGGGTTTCCGAATATGGAGTCTATTGCCGGATATTTTCGTGGTGGCACATTCTGCATATACCGTTGTTCGTTATGCTGGTGGTAACGGCGATCGTGCACGTGATCGCGGTGCACATGTATTAAAACAATTACAAAAATACAGTACCTGTTCTGGTTTCATGAGAGAGATGCAATGGCCGCCCTTCGTCGGCTTACTGGTGGTGCTCGCTGCTTTGCTTGCGCCTGCGGGATGGGTTTGGGCCGGGCCAGTGGAGTCCCTGGAAACGTTGGTGATGCCCGGTGAGGTCATCCAGGGGCATGCCAAATACGAAAAGCAGTGCGAAAAATGCCACGAGCCTTTCAGTAAGAACATCCAGAACAATTTATGCCTGGACTGCCATAAGGACGTTGCCCGCGACGTCAAGGAACACATGGGATTCCACGGCCAGTTGACGGGGATCGATAACCGGGCGTGCAAGTCCTGCCATACCGAGCACAAGGGACGCTCGTTCAACGTGGTCGGGCTGGATCGGGACAACTTCAATCACGGACAGACCGACTATCCGCTGACCGGTGCCCACGCCAAGGCGGATTGTGGCGATTGTCACAAGCCGAAGAAGAAGTTTCGGGAAGCCCCCCACAAGTGCATCGACTGCCATAAGGACGACGACGCCCACGACGGCAAGCTCGGCGAGAAGTGCGACAGCTGCCATAACGAGCGGTCTTGGAAACGCCAGCAGTTCGACCACGACAAGACCAAATTCCCGTTGGTGGGGAAACACAAGGAGGTGGATTGCAAGGTCTGCCACCCCGACCAGCACTTCAAGGACACCCCGAAGGACTGCTATTCATGCCATAAGATCAACGACGTCCATGGCGGATCATTGGGGCAGAAGTGCGACAAATGCCACAACACCAACAAGTGGAAGGACGCCAAGTTCGATCACAACAAGGACACCGATTTCAAGTTGCTGGGTGCCCATCAGCACGTCAAGTGCGCCGGGTGCCATAAGGACAGCCCGTTTACCGAGAAGCTGCAGACTACCTGTATTTCCTGCCACAAGAAGGACGACGAGCACAAAGGCAAGAATGGGCTAAAGTGCGAGTCTTGCCATAACGTCGAGTCGTGGGTGCGGACCAGCTTCGACCATGACAAGACCAAGTTCAAGCTGCGCCACAAGCATCAGCAGGTGGAGTGTACCGCCTGCCACAAGGGCAATGTGTACGAGGAGAAGCTGAAGACCAATTGTTTCTCCTGCCACAAGAAGGACGACGTGCATAAGACCCAGGAAGGGGAGCAGTGCGAGCGTTGCCACAACGACGAGGGTTGGAAGGTTCGGGTCCAGTTCAGCCACGAATTGACCCGCTTCGCGCTGCTGGGCCTGCATGCGGTGACGCCCTGTGAGGAGTGCCATTTGACCGCATCCTACAAGGATGCGGAGCTGGATTGCTGGTCCTGCCACCAGAGCAAGGATGTGCACAAGCGCAGCCTGGGCAAGGCTTGCGAGAAGTGTCACAACCCCAATGGCTGGCTGATCTGGGACTTCGATCACAACAAGCAGACCAAATTCAAACTGGACGGCGCGCATGAGAAGCTGCCGTGCAAGGAATGCCACAAGGACCCGTTGGAAGACAATAAGAAGATCGAATTGCCGAAACAGTGCTACGGATGCCATCAGAAGGACGACGTGCACCATGGCAGTTTCGGCCAAAACTGCGGCCGTTGTCACGTGACGACAACGTTTAGCGATTTCCGGTTCCGGTTCCGATGACCGGCCGGTTGCGGCGACACCGAGTGCGGAGACCCATGGGCGATCGGAACTTATCTACGGGAAGGCATGTGCCTGGCTTGAGCCGGCTTGCCCGCGTCCTCTTGCTGTCGTTCTCGCTGGTCATTGGCGCCTTTATACCGGCCCTTGCCGCCGACAGCCCGGCGGCCGGTCAGGAGCCTGAGCCTTTCAATCACCTGTCGACCGGGTTCGCCTTGCGTGGCGCCCACGAATACATTCCCTGCGAATCCTGTCATCTGCACGGCATTTTCAAGGGGACGCCCACCCGCTGCTCCGGCTGCCATGGCCGCACCACCGAGATGGAGGCTTCCAAGAAGCCGGCCAACCACATTCCCACCACCCAGGAATGCGATCTGTGTCACGACGCGTCGTTGCCCAACGTCAGCTGGCAACTGGCGCGGATGGACCACATCGGAATCGCCGGCAATTGCGCGGCCTGTCACAACAGGATCATGGCGATGGGTAAACCGTTCAATCATCCGCCCACCACCGAGCCCTGCGAAACCTGCCATAGCTCCACGGATACCTTCGCCGACAACCCCAAGCCGGATCACAGCCGCTTTGTTGGCAATTGCCAGCGATGCCACAACGGGCGCGATGCCACCGGCAAGCCGGCCGGCCATCTGCGAACCGAGACGCTCCCGGCCAACCGCACCTCCGACTGCGTGCCGTGTCACGACACCGTCAGCTTCGCCAGCGGCCGGTTTGTGCACGATGATTTCGGCGCGACGGTCGGCAGCCACACGTGTTACTCCTGTCATAACGGAACAGTGATGGGCGCGGAGGGCCCCGCGGGCGGCAGGGCCATTCATCAGGCCATCAAGAAGCAAAAGCCCGAGACCAATTTGCATCAGTGCGACGATTGCCATACCACAGCCGGCTTCGGAGGTTGAATCAATGACGGGGTGCCATTTCGGGGTACGGGTAGTCTTGGCATTGTGGTGCCTGCTGGCATCGAATGGCGCGTTGGCCGCGTCGCCATTCGGAAACGTCGATTTCGGCGCACTCCACGATGGCATTACCGAGAATTGCGTGAGCTGCCATAACGGCAAGTTCCGCAAATACGATGCCTTCAGCAAAAAGGACGCGCCGCGTCCCGGCCACATTCCCAGTTCCAACGCGCTGGACTGTTCGGTGTGCCACACGCCGTGGACAACCGATCAGGCGAACGACGCCCTCAAGACTTGGAAGGGCTCGGCAACCGGCGACACGGCCAAGCTCCATCAGGGAGTTTCGGCGGATGGCTGTTCCAAGTGCCATGTTCCAAAGTTCAAGAATCTGGAACATCGTCCGTCCACCGTTGACGATGCCGCCGGCGGTCACATTCCCTATCCGCGCAAGAAGGATTGTGGCGAATGTCATGGCGCTTCATTTGACGGCACCAATCAGTCGCCCCCCAAGCCCTTTGTAGCCTGGACCGGCGGCGTCATGGATCACCGCGGCATCACCCAGGGCTGTCAGAACTGCCACGACGGCAGCCGCGCGAAAGGCATCGAGCAAGATCATTTCAACGATGACTTCGCTCAGGGTCACATGCCCTTGCGTCCCGGCCAGGATTGCGTGGCCTGTCACCGCGCCTCCATCACCGGCGGCTACGTCGACTGGACCGGCAGTACCTTCGATGCCAGGGGGCATCGCGCGGTCGGCGCCACCACCAACTGCATCGCCTGCCATGCCGAAGGCGCCCGCGCGGCGGCTTCTACCGAAGCGACTTTCGCGCCCCATGTAGACATCGCTAAGTTGGACGGCAGCGGCAAGCTTTCCTGCGAGTCCTGTCATGTCAAATCGACCCGTACCTTTGCCGATTGGAAGGGCGGCGTCATGGCGGAACGCCAACATGCCGACCTGGGTATCACCGAGGACAAGAGTTGCGGCGCCTGCCATGGGGCGTCGGTGGATGGCCAGTTAAAGGCGAAGGGAATCGAGCAGTTCGCCGATCACATCGAGACCGAAGGCAAATCCTGCGAACTGTGCCATGTGCACACCGCGCCGGTAGGATCGACTTGGAAGAAGAGTGGTGGTCTGGACGCGGCCGGCCATGACGCTTTGGGGGTGGTCACCGATCCGGCCAAGTCCAACTGCGCCAGTTGTCATGATGGGCACAAGGCCAGAGGGAAGGAGCAGGACAAGAACGGCCATCTCCCGACCGAGGCCGATTGCGGTGTCTGCCACCAGGACACCGTGACCCGTGCCACCGGCAAATACGGCGACTGGACCAACGGCGTTTGGGATCACTCCACCGAAACCGGTAATTGCATCCAGTGCCACGATGACCGAAGGCTGGCGGGCAAGGGCCAGAGTCAGAGTCAACGCACCGACGACGGTCATGTGGCTTTCGTCCATTTCCCCACCGGGGATTCCCCCTGCGAATCCTGCCATGTGCCGCAGTTTGCCGGCGCCGCGTCACCGGTCCTGCCGGAACCGGCTGACTGGGGCAGGGGCAGTACCCTGGTGGTTCTGGAAGTGGGGCCGGCCCAGCACCAGGAAATGGAAAAACACCGCAAGTCGGGGAAGATCGTTGCGAGGTGCGATCACTGCCATATCGGCGGTGTCGGCCAGGCCCTCGACGAAACCCAGTTTTCCCAGCACATCGATACCTTGGGGCAATCGTGCGAACGTTGTCACCAGGCCACTGCGGAAGGCACTAACGGCACCGAGCCTTATGTGTCTTGGATAGGCGGAAACTACGGCCACAAAGGCATCCGCAACGACTGCGCCCGCTGCCATGACGGTGTCGAAGCCGCCGGGCAAAGCGGCCCCGACCGCAACTACAAACATTTCCCCACCCTGCAAGCCGATGGTGCCACCCAGGTGCCGTGCGAACGTTGTCATGCCGGCTCCATCAAGAAGGGCTTCCGGGATTGGAAGACGGGCCTGATGGGACAGGCCCAGCACGCCGCCCTGGGCATGCGTTATCAGAAAGGCGAATGGAGCAGTGCAGACTGCGGTCGTTGCCATGACCCGGCCAACTGGAGTTACAGCGCGGTTGGGGACCTGGGTAGACCCAAGGCCATCATCGACGCCCCCTTCCCACCGGTGTGGAAGGGCCGCAAGCCGGTCGGTGACGCCACCGCTCCCAGCCACATCGATCCTGCCTTGGCGGGCGATTGTGGAGAGTGCCATACATCCGCCAAGAATTTCGCCAAGTGGAAGATGTTCCACTCTCCGGCGCTGTTGGCCGGTTCCGGCGGAAATGGGGGCTGCGCAAGCTGCCAGGCGGGCATCATCGCCAAGGGAACGGTCAACGCCCCGACCCCGCCGGGCCATATCCCGTTGGATCAACCGCTCGGCAGCTCCGCGGTCCAGAATCCCGCCTGCGGCAACTGTCACGTCGATCCCGCCAAGAAGTTCAAGCCGGCCCGGATGAGTCACGCAGCGGCGGAAATCACCACCGGCTGCGTGGTGTGCCACGATGGACATTTCCGCAAGGTCAACGCCCTCGGCAAGCCGAAGAAGCACATTCCTACGGAAGAACCCTGCGAAAAATGCCACTCGCCCGCCGCCGCCGATCTCCGCAACGGGTTCAAGGGCATGGACCACAAGCAGGTGCTGGAAGAAAAACGGCCCTGCGTGGAATGCCACGATTCCGCCAAGCGGATCGCCAAGGGCAAGCCGCGTGGCCATGTGCCCACCGATGCCGATTGCCTGGCATGTCATCAGAACGTGGTGATCGACCAACCGCCCTACGTCGCCGGCAACTGGAGCGGCGCCACCATGGATCATGTCAAGGCCGGGATCGTTTCAGCCGCCGGCGTCCCCCAGGGCGTGCCCTGCGCGGACTGCCACGACGGGGAGTCCCATTTGGGGCAGGTGGTGAAAGGGCGGCCCGAGACGAAGGCCGACGGCACCCTGCATCCGACGGTGGGAGCCTGCGAGAACTGCCATCATGACGTGACCATACCGGACGGATTCAAGGTCGCCAAGCAGCAGGATCACACTAACATTACCGGCGGCTGCGCCGTGGCGGGCTGCCACGACAACAAGTCGGCGCAGGGGCGCGATGCCGCGCATATTCCCAACCCGTCCAGCCAGGCCGATGCCGGTTGCGAGGCTTGCCACCAGCAGGCGCTGACCGTCGCCAATGGCTGGCCCCACCCGGCGTCATGGGCTGCGACCGGCTACCTCGATCATGAGGCCCTGGGGGTAACCGGCGATTGCGTAGTCTGCCATACCGCCAAGTATTCCGTAGCGCCCTACAATGTCACTGCCATGCCGGCGGCCGGCCAGTGGCCCAAGGCGGAAGGCAGCGTTGGCAGCGATCACATACCCAATCCGGGCAATCTGCCCTGCGAGAACTGCCACCTGACCTTCGCCAGTTTCTCCGGTGCCAAGATGGATCACTCCGGCATCGTGATCAAAGGCACCGGCCCTGGCGCCACGGCCTCGTTTGCTTGCGCAAAGTGTCATACCGGCACCACTCAGAACAACCTGCTGATT
Source organism: Methylococcaceae bacterium (assembly GCA_012026715.1). Lineage (GTDB taxonomy): Bacteria > Pseudomonadota > Gammaproteobacteria > Methylococcales > Methylococcaceae > VEPB01. The sequence goes on from VEPB01000399.1 coordinate 14,402, forward strand.
GTCGGCCAGGTCAACGACACCAATTATCCCAACGATGCGTATCACCAGCCTAATGGGCAACGTCTGACCCAGTGCCAGCAGTGCCATACCACCCAAACCTTCGGTGGTGCCAGCAATCACCAGGACGTGACGGCCAATCCCAGCGCGCCTTACCCGGATTCCGCGGTGTTCAACGATCCGCGTCTGGTCAGCCCGCGTTGCGACAGCTGTCATGGGCCGGCGGGCACGGCCGGATGGAAGATGGCCAACCATATTCCACCCAACGCCTTGGTCAAGCCGACCCTGACCGACACGCCCGGTCTCGGTGAATCGATCGACGCCGACTGTTACCGGTGCCACCGGTCCACCACCCAGTCCGCCGAATGGCCGACCCCGCTGAGTTTCGCCGGCGGCGGTTTCGACCATCTGGCGCTCAAGGTCACCGGCAATTGCAACGTCTGCCACGATGCCAGCGGAACCTACTCGGCGTCGTCCAATGCCTTGGGCCTGAACGCGGTGACCAACCACATCCCGATCACGACGAGTTGCGAGAGCTGTCATGCGTCGAATTCGGCCGATGACTTCACCAGTTTTGCCCGGGTCAAGGTCGTTCAGGGCTCGGCCATGAACCACGGGGCTATCGGGACGGAGGCCTGCTCGACCTGCCACAAAGGCAGCGACACCCGCTTCGCCAACCAGACGGTGAAGGGGAAGACCGCCAACCACTTGCCGACCAGCCTTGATTGCGGCAGCAGCGGCTGTCATGCCAACCGGGACCAGGGCAATTTCAGTAGCTTCGCCAATACCACGTTCGACCACGCCGCCGCCCAGGTGACGACCTGTGCCGGTTGCCATAACGGCGCCGCTTACACTGGCAATCAGGTGCCGCTGGGCAAGAACGCGATCGCCAACCATCTGGCGACCACCGCGGACTGCAGCCAGTCCGGCTGTCACGACCAGGCCAAATCGGCTAACCAGGATTGCGGCGGGGGCGTGGTAGGCGCTTACAAGTGCTGGAGCGGCGGCCGCTATCCGCACGTCGCCAAGACCGGGGGCTGTAGCAGCTGCCACGCCGGCACGGGTGCGGCCGGGGCTACGCGGATGACTGCTTCCCACATTCCGGTGAAGAGTGGCAGCAGCTGCGAATCCTGCCACAAGACCGCCCTGACCGGGACGAGTGCGCCCTTCATCGAAGGGGGCTGGTCGGGCAGTGCCATGGACCATGCCGCGGTGGACACCGCCAAGTGCTCCAACTGCCACGGCGCCACCTTCCAGCAGCCGGCCGACTACAAGCCTACCGACCAGACCGCAGCCAAGGACATCGGTGGCGTCGCCAACGGCCATATCCCGCTGCAGGGAGGCCAGGACTGCAAGGCCTGCCACACCGATACGACCAGCTTCGCCACCTGGACCATGAGTCATGCTGGCATCACCAGTGCCTGCGCCAGCTGCCACGGCGACACCACCAAGTATGTCGGCAAGGCCGGCGGCAAGGTCACAACCAAGCCGGCGGGCCATATCGACGTGGTCACCAACCACAGCGTTTACGACATCGTCAGCAATCCGGCGAGTTTGACCCCGGTGGCCTACCCGGCTTCCGGAAGCGCCTGCGAGAACTGCCACAGCACCAGCAACTTCAGCAGCTTCGGCACGGATCCGGCGAGCGGTCAGCCCACTTACGCCATGAGCCACGAAAAGCTGGGAGTCACCCAGGGTTGCGCGGACTGTCACCGGACCAGCGATACGACGTTTGCCGGTCAGGTGGTCAAGGGCAAGCCCGCAACCCACATTCCCGACGGCAAAAGTTCAGCCATCCACGGCAAGCCCCTCAACTTTGATCCTCCCTGCGAGGTTTGCCACAGCGCGGTCAAGTTCAGCAACTTCGCCGGCACCGCCACCACCCACCCGGCGGCCGACATCGCCAAGGGTTGCGAGACTTGCCATGGCAACGGCAAGACCTGGTTCGGCGCCACGCTCAAGAGCCCCAATTCCTACAAAGACGCCAGCGGCAAGGTGCTGCATGTCGATACCGCCGAACCCTGCCTGAGCTGTCACCAGAAGGCGATCGACAGCGGCTTCACATCCTGGGGTAGCGGTACCTGGACGCACAGCTTCAGCGGCGCGCCATCAGGCTGCGCCAGTTGCCATGATGGCAGCAAGGCCACCGGTACCAGCGGCCCGGCCAAGACGTTCGCCCATATTCCGCTGCCGACCGGCAGCGGCTGCGAAAGCTGCCACCAGGCTTCCTGGAGCGGCACGCGCAACTACGACAGTTTCGCCGGCGGCCGTTTCGACCATGAGAATGTCGCGTGGAAAGCCAGCTTCGTGACCGGCAAGTGCGTGACCTGCCACGTCAGCACCTATGCCACTTCCGGCGCGTCGGCGATGCCGGCTGTCGGGACCTGGCCCAAGGCCGCCGGCAGCTCCGGCACGAGCCACATCCCCAACCCCGGCAGTCTGGCCTGCGAAAAGTGCCACAAGAACTTCATCAGTTTCACTGGCGCCCAGATGGATCATTCCGGCGTCGCCATCACCGGGACCATCGCGACATCCGGAGCGAAGGCCTCGCCGGCTTGTACCACCTGTCATACCGGAACCACCCAGAACAGTGTGCTGATCGTCGGTCAGGTCAATGACAACAACTACCCCAACGACAGCTACCATCTGAAGTCGGGTGTGCGTCAGACCGAGTGTCAACAGTGCCACGGCATGGCGACTTTTGGCGGAGCCAGCAACCATGCGGATCGAGCGCAGAATCCCTCCGCGCCCTATCCGGATTCCGCCGTGTTCAGCAACCTGACCAGCGTCAGCCCGCGCTGCGACAGCTGTCATGCGGAGACCGGCGGAGCCGGCTGGAAGATGGCCAACCACATACCGCCCAACGCGACGGTCAAGCCCACCGCCACGACCGCTCCGGGCCTGGGCCAGGCCATCGCGGCCGATTGCTATCGCTGCCATCGCGCCACCACCCAGGCCGCGCCGTGGCCCGTACCCACCAGCTTCAGCGCCGGCACCTTCGATCATCTGGGGCTGGGCGTCACCGGCAATTGCAACGTCTGCCACGACGCCACCGGGACTTACTACGCCTCGTCCAACGCCCAAGGCATGAATGCCGTGGCCAATCACATACCCACTACGGCGTCCTGCGAAAACTGCCACAAATCCACCGTGTCGGCGGATTTCGCCAACTTCGCCCAGATTCGGCAGGTGCAAGGCACCGCGATGAATCATGGCGTGATCGGCACCGCAACCTGCAACACCTGCCACAGGAACAGCGACACCCGTTTCGCCAATCAGACTGTGAAGGGCAAGCCGGCAAACCACTTCCCCATTCCAACCCTCCTGGATTGTGGCAATAGTGGATGCCATCAGAACAAGGCCAAGGCTACGGCGGGTGACACCAGCGCCTACGCCAATTTCGCCAATACCAGCCTGGATCACGCCAAGGCCGGTTTGACCAGCAATTGCGCCAGTTGCCATACCGGCGCGACCTGGGCCGGCAACGAGACTCCGAAGGGCAAAGGCGCCGTCACCGGCCATATCGCTACGACCAAGGACTGCAGCACCAGCGGCTGCCACGACAAGGCCATTAGCGGCCGGACTGCCGCGACCACCGCCTGCGCCACCGCCTTCGGCGCTTTCCAATGCTGGGGCGACGGCCTTTACCCGCACACCGAGACGACCGCCTGCGGCAACTGCCATACCGGTCCCGGCGTGTATGGCACCACGGTCCAGACCTCGGGCCATATCCCCGTCAGGGCCGGCGTCAGCTGCGAGTTGTGCCATGTGGTTTCGCTGAAAGGCAGCACCAGTCCGGCCATCGCCAAATTTACCGTGTGGAGTTCGGCGGTAATCCAGCATTCCGGGGTCGATACCGCCGGTTGCGGCACCTGCCATGGCGATAGCAACATCTTCGGCCAGCCTAGCGGCTATCAGCCGACCAACAAGGCCAGCTTCTTCAAAGGGCTAGGTGTGGCGCGCACCGCGGTGACGCCGGCGCACGTGGCCACGACGGCAGATTGCCGGACCTGTCACGCGGCATCGATGACCAGCTACGCCGACTGGAAAAATGCCAGCTACGACCATAAGGGCGTCGCCACGGGCTGTGGCAATTCGGGCTGCCACGACGGCAGCAACGGACCGCCGCGGGCCGGCAAGTCGGCGACCGCTCCGGCGCATCTCGTCACCAGCCAGGACTGTTCGCTCTGCCATGTGGCGTCCTACGGCAGCGGCGCCAACGCCTACAAGGCATGGGGCGGCGCCACCATGAAGCATACGGGTATCAACTTCGCCAATCAGCCCTGTAACAGCTGCCACGCCGACAAGACCAAGGTGCCGCCGGATACCCGTCGGTTCCAGGGGCCGACGCCACAGGGCTTCGAGCCCACCAGTACCGCGGCGGCGACCAACCACCAGGCCACCGGCGGAGCCGACTGCCAGGGCTGCCACAGCACCTCGATGGTGGATTTCGTCAGTTGGGGCGGCGCCGGTTTCGATCACAAGGACAGCACCGATGCGACCGGCTATCGGACCAAGAACTGCTCCGTTTCGGGCTGCCATGATGGCAGCAACGGACCGCCGAAAGCCGGCAAGTCGGCGACCAATCCGGTCCACCTGCCCACTACGGCCGATTGTGCCCAGTGCCACACCAACGCCTTCTATCCGTCCGCCAAGCGTTACACCGCTGCCGGTTGGGCAGGCACCAAGATGAACCACGGCATTCTGGCGGGTACGGACCGTTGCGACGCCTGCCACGGCACCGCCAGGACTTACCAGGGCGGAGTCGTGCCGCAGACGACGGCAAACGTGCCGAGCCTCAAGCACATCCCGACCAATGTGCCGTCGGCCGTCGACTGCCGGAGCTGCCACGGCGCGTCCATGACGGCCGGATACGTAAGTTGGATCAACGGCAAGTTCCACAATCGGGCCAACGTGACCAACGTCACCTCGGGCTGCGTGTCCTGCCACACCGCCAGCGGCACGACCATGTACGGCATGACGGTCAACGGCAAGTTCGTGGGACCTACCGGGATGGTGTTTACCGACAGCAAGAACGGTGCGGGGCACATTCCCAATCCTGCCAGTTTGGGGTGTGAACGCTGCCACGTCGGCAACGCCTTGCTGTTCACCACTTGGGTTGGTACCGGAACCGGCATGAGCCACAGCGGCATTACCACCAATTGCAGGAGCTGCCACGATGGCTACCTGGCGATGGGAGCGCCACCCAGCAATCCCGGCGGGTCGACCCGGTTCCCGAGTGTGGC
>VEPB01000118.1 GCA_012026715.1 Methylococcaceae bacterium
CAGCGAAACACCAACCACCAGCGCCCACACAAATTATTTGATCTGTCTGTTTAAGATCCAGAACACCTGCGTGCCCTGCCAAGACCGACTATTTTACAGCCCTCGCTAACTACGTCAAGATTTTTTTGAAACCCCAACACAATCGAGGCTCTAGAGTGTTGGTTATCCCGGCGCCCTCACCTATAATTTTGCGCCTCTCGTCAGGCCGCTATATAAGGCAAGACTCCATCACTCTCACAGGAAGGGTATTCAGTGCGCAACAACTTCATCTTCACCTCCGAATCAGTTTCCGAAGGCCATCCGGACAAGGTCGCAGACCAAGTCTCCGACGCGGTTCTCGACGAACTGCTCAAACAAGACCCCAAATCCCGGGTCGCGGTGGAAACCCTGGTCAAGACCGGCATGGTCGTCTTAGCGGGGGAAGTAACCACCACCGCCTGGGTGGACACCGAAGAATTGGTTCGCAAAGTGGTCCGCGACATCGGCTACGACAACCCCGAGATCGGCTTCGACTGGCAGAGCTGCGCCGTGTTGACCGCTATCGGCAAGCAATCTCCCGACATCGCCATGGGCGTGGACGAGAGCAACCAACATGAGCAGGGCGCTGGCGATCAGGGGTTGATGTTCGGCTATGCCACCGACGAGACCGATGTGCTGATGCCCGCCCCGATCACCTATTCCCACCGGCTCGTGCAGCGCCAAGCCGAAGTGCGCAAGCATAAGGTACTGCCTTGGTTGCGCCCAGATGCCAAGAGCCAGGTCACGCTCCGTTATGAGAACGACAAGCCGGTCGCGGTGGATGCGGTCGTCCTGTCGACCCAGCATTCCCCGGAAATCAGCCAGAAGGACATCCGCGAAGCGGTGATGGAAGAGATCATCCTGCACGTGCTTCCCAAGGAATGGCTGCACAAGGACACCAAGTATTTCATCAACCCCACCGGCCAATTTATCGTCGGCGGTCCGGTCGGCGACTGCGGCCTCACCGGCCGCAAGATCATCGTCGATACCTACGGCGGCATGGCACGTCACGGCGGCGGCGCCTTCTCCGGCAAGGATCCGTCCAAAGTCGACCGTTCGGCCGCTTACATGGCTCGCTACGTGGCCAAGAATGTGGTTGCCGCAGGCCTGGCCAACCGCTGTGAAGTCCAGGTTTCCTATGCCATCGGCGTCGCCGAACCCACCTCCGTGGCTGTCGACACCTTCGGAACCTCCAAGATTCCCGAAGAAAAGCTCAGCCTGCTGATCCGCGAGCATTTCGACATGCGCCCGAAGGGACTCATCACCGCGCTGAACCTGTTGCGACCGATTTATCGCGCAACCGCCGCCTACGGCCACTTCGGAAGGACCGAGGACAGCTTTACCTGGGAGAAGACCGACAAGGCCGAAATTCTGCGAGACGCCGCTGGGCTGTAATCCGCCACATTCGCCGGAGTTTTCCCGGCAAATCCGCGCCGGCTGAGGAGCGCTGCGACGGATCCAGTTAGATTGGATTCGCCAGGCTCAGCCAGGACGGTTGGTTTTTCACAACGGCGCTCGGTTCTTCTCTGCCGGTTCCAGACAGGAACCTGCCCGATGACGGACCGGCAGGGATTACATTCGAGGAATCAAGCCAATGAACGCTGTGACCAATACCACCTTCAAGGATTACGAAGTCGCCGACATGAAGCTGGCGGACTGGGGCCGCAAGGAAATCCGGATCGCCGAAACCGAAATGCCGGGACTGATGGCAATCCGCGAGGAGTACGCCAAAAGCCAGCCGCTGAAGGGCGCCCGCATTACCGGCTCGCTCCACATGACCATCCAGACGGCGGTGCTGATCGAAACCCTCACCGCACTGGGTGCCGAGGTGCGCTGGGCATCCTGCAACATCTTCTCGACCCAGGACCACGCCGCGGCCGCCATCGCCGCGCAAAACATCCCGGTCTTCGCCGTCAAGGGCGAAACGCTGGTCGACTACTGGGACTACACGCACCGCATCTTCGAATGGGCCGATGGCGGTTACTCCAACATGATCCTGGACGACGGCGGCGACGCGACACTGCTGCTGCATCTCGGCGCCAAGGCCGAGACGGATATCTCGGTGCTGGCCAAGCCGGGCTCGGAAGAAGAGACCATCCTGTTCGCCGCGATCAAGGCCAAGCTGGCCACCGACAAGACTTGGTACTCAACCCGTCTGGCCCA
>VEPB01000073.1 GCA_012026715.1 Methylococcaceae bacterium
CGGCGCGATCGATTCGTGCCCGGCGATCCTGCCGTCCTTGAGGACCAGCATGCCGGTGGAATATTCGGCCAGTTCGGCCAGGATGTGCGAAGACACCAGCAAGGTCATGCCGTCGGCTTGTAGGGCGCGAAACAGCTGGCTCAGATGATGGCGCGCCTCGGGATCGAGTCCTGCCGCCGGCTCGTCCAGCAGCACCAGCGATGGGCCGTGGATGATGGCCTGACCGATGGCCACCCGCTGGCGCAGTCCGCGCGACAGTTCACCGGCTTTCTGTTCCAGCCTTTCCCGCAAGTTCAGCCGTTGCGCGGTTCGTTCTACCGCTTCCGACACCACGGCGTGGTCCAGGCCGTTGGCTTCCGCCGCATAGCTCAGGCACTGGCGGACCGTGAGGGATTCATACAGGCCGAAACTGTCGGACAGGTAGCCGATCCGGCGGTGACACAGCCTGGGTTCCGCCAGGACGTCGATATCGCCCACCTGGATGCGGCCCGATAAGGGCTGGTCCAGGGCCGCGATGCAGCGCAGCAGGGTGGTTTTGCCGGCCCCGTTGGGCCCCACCAGCGCGGTGATGCTGCCCGTCGGGATGGCGAAGCAGACATCGTCCAAGGCCCGCACGTTCGGGTACTCGAACACCAGGTGTTCAACATGGATGGCCGGGAGGCCGTTCGTTGGCGCGGTTGGCACGGGGTCGTCCTGAAGGTGGCGGCGCGGCGGGCCGTTCGCCAATGCACGAAGATCGCCGGGTTGGCGGGCGGATAAGTTCATGCTAACGCAGTTTTGCTCGTGGGGCGCGAATTGATGTCGGTGTCCGGGCAATTTGCGGAGCCGCCGGTGTATTTAGCGGTTCCCGCGGTGCAGGGATGCATCGCCGAAATCGAAGGCTGTAAGCCTCTGGCTATTAATCTGGGAAACAGCGATTGCCGGCGACGGACGCTAGGAAATCCGGGACGGATTTACAGAGCCTTAGGGAACAGGATGGTGCGATCTTGGTGGGTACGCACCATAACGGGACGTCCGGAGTTGCACGAATTTGGGCCATGATGCGCCAAATCAAGGCCAACCGGATCAGGCGCGGATTTTGCCTATTCGGTGCATCACGATACGACGAGGTTGGTGATGGAAAATTTATCGAAAAGCAGCGACGTGCTGTTCATCCTCTTGGGCGCCATCATGGTGCTGGCCATGCACGCCGGGTTCGCATTTCTGGAGCTGGGAACGGTGCGCCGAAAGAACCAGGGCAATGCCTTGGTGAAAATTCTGAGCGATTTTGCAGTGTCCACGATCGCCTACTTCTTTGTCGGCTACTACCTGGCCTACGGTACCCAATTCTTCAGCGGCGCGGAAAGCCTGGCTCAAAACAGCGGCTACGAACTGGTGAAATTTTTCTTCCTGCTCACGTTTGCCGCCGCCATACCGGCCATCGTTTCCGGCGGCATCGCCGAGCGGGCGAGGTTCAATCCCCAGTTGGCGGCGACCTTCCTCCTGGTAGGGCTGGTCTATCCGTTTTTCGAAGGGATCGCCTGGAACAAGAATTTCGGCCTGCAAGGTTGGCTGGAAGCCACTTTCGGCGCCGGCTTTCACGATTTCGCCGGTTCTGTGGTGGTGCACGCGGTAGGTGGATGGATCGGGCTGGTTGCGGTATTGCTGCTGGGGCCAAGGCGTGGCCGTTACCAGCGCGACGGCGGGATGTCGGCTCATCCCCCTTCGAGTATTCCCTTTCTGGCTTTGGGCGCCTGGATCTTGACGGTGGGCTGGTTCGGTTTCAACGTCATGTCGGCGCAGACCCTCAATGCGGTCAGCGGCCTGGTCGCGATCAATTCCCTCATGGCCATGGTGGGTGGCACCTTGGCGGCACTGGCCTTGGGGCGCAATGACCCCGGCTTTGTCCATAACGGGCCGTTGGCCGGTCTGGTGGCCGTGTGTGCGGGATCAGATCTGATGCACCCGATCGGTGCGCTGGTTGTCGGCGGAGTGGCGGGAGCCCTGTTCGTGGTGATGTTCACCATGACTCAAAATCGCTGGAAGATCGACGACGTGTTGGGAGTCTGGCCGCTGCACGGCCTGTGCGGGTTGTGGGGCGGCATCGCGGCTGGCATTTTCGGCCAGCAGGCGCTGGGGGGGCTGGGCAATGTCAGTCTGGTTTCGCAACTGCTCGGAACCGGATTGGGGGTGAGCATCGCCGCGGCCGGCGGTTTTGCGGTCTACGGTATCCTCAGACTGGCCATAGGGCTCCGCCTGGATCCCGAGGAAGAGTTCAATGGCGCGGATCTGACCATCCATAAGATTTCGGCCAGTCCGGAAAAAGAAGCCGGTTGGTAAGGGTAGGGCGGCAATCCTGGTTCGGGCTTGGGTGGCGGCGTGGGCTGAAGGTGAGATGATCAACCTTCAGCGCCTCTTGGTCTCGACTCGATCCCTTGAACGGAAATCACCCATTAGCCGATTCTTCCGCCTTCGGCCACATCGCTCTGGAGACCCCCGACGCCACCGATGATCGGCTGGAAATTGCCGGTTTGGGCGCCCGTTCCCATGCCTTTGCCATCGACTGGCATATCCGGTTTCTGTTGGCCCTGACCTGGCTGCTGGCCTTGGGGTTTGCCCTGCAATCGCCAGAACAGCTGCGCAAGGTTTTCGATCATGAGTTTTCGTCTCCGGACACCTGGCTCTGACTTGTGCCTGCCGCCGCATGTATTTCCTCTATTACCCGGTGCTGGAGAAGAAACGTAGGGTAGAAGAAACGTAGAAGAAACGGGGTCAGACACGATAAATCCTCTAATCTTGTGTCTGACCCCATTAATTCCCTACCGGCCCCACCGAGGTGACGGTGCGGATCATCTCCGCCCGCAAGGCGGACAAGGACGAAGTGAACGACTATCTGAACATGCC
>VEPB01000346.1 GCA_012026715.1 Methylococcaceae bacterium
GGAAGGGGAGGGCGCGCTAAAGACTCAAGGCTTTTATGGAGAACAGAGATGTCCCCGCACGCACCCAAAGTTTCGAAAGGCGTTTCCGATTTTATTGTCGGATTTCAAAGGGTCTGGTCGCCGCCACGAACTAGGCCCAGGTCTGATTATCGAATCGCCCTGGCCTGGTTTTTGGGGCTTGGTTTCGCTGTCAATGCAACCGTGCAGGCCGCCGGTTCGCCTCAACCCGTCAGTTTCCCTCACTGGGTTCCGCACGTCACGACACCATCGGCGGACCCGGGCAATGTCCGCAAGCCGGTATTCGCCGCTCATCGCTTGATCGTCAAGTTCAAACCCGCTCCCGATGCTGGCCGCAGTCCGGTTGCGGGAGCCGCCGCCCTGGGGCGCCGCGCGATCGGCGCTTTGGCGACGATTCAGGGGCGCTCTGTCAAGAAGCTGAGGGGCATCGGCGCTCATGTGGTGGAAACCCGGCACGACGTGGGCAAGGCTATCGATGCACTGTACCGGAGCGGCGCCGTGGAATATGCAGAGGCAGATTACCAGGTGCACGCGATCGCCGTGCCCAACGATCCGAACTTTGGCGTGTTGTGGGGGCTCGACAACACCGGCCAGAGCGGCGGGCTTGCCGGTGCCGATATCGACGCGCCCGCCGCGTGGGATCTCCGCACCGCCACCGACAAGAGAACCGTCATCGCCGTGCTCGACTCCGGGGTCGACTATAACCACCCGGATCTGGCCCCCAATATGTGGAAGAATCCTGGGGAGATTCCTGGAAATGGCATCGACGATGACGGCAATGGCTGGGTCGATGACATCTATGGGGCGGATTTCGTTGGCAACGACAGCGATCCCATGGACGACTATTTTCACGGCACCCACGTGAGCGGCACCATCGGCGCCAGCGGCAACGACGGTGCTGGCGTTACGGGAGTGGCCTGGAAGACCAGGATCATGGCGCTGAAGTTTCTCGACTCAACCGGATTCGGCTGGGAGTCCGACGCCATCGAGGCCATGGATTACGCCGCCAAGCTCAAGGTGGTCAACAACTACCACATGATCATCAACAACAGCTGGGGCGGAGGTCCCTATTCCCAGGCGATGTTCAACGAGCTGAACTATCTGCGGGGGCTGGGGATTCTGGTTACCGCGGCGGCGGGGAACGACGGCTTGAACACCGACGCGTCGCCCTCTTATCCGGCTGGATACAATCTTCCAAACATCGTTTCCGTCGGCGCCACGGATGCATCGGATGCCGCTGCCTGGTTTTCCGATCGCGGCTGCGGCAGCGTCGACGTGTACGCGCCCGGCGTCGGAATCTACAGCACCTTGCCTGGCGGCGGCTATGGCTATCTCGACGGCACTTCCATGGCCGCTCCCCATGTCAGCGCCATGCTGGGGCTGGTGTGGTCGCAGAACCCGGCCGCGGGTTGGCGCAGGGTCAAGAGCGCGCTGCTGAACAGCGTCGATCCGGTTTCGAATCTGGAGCAGCGCGCCGTCACCCAGGGGCGGGTCAATCTGTTCAAGGCCCTGCAGCCGGCCGCGATCAACGAGCCGACGGTCTGGCGGGTCTCGCCGCTGCCGTCGGCGCCCGGTACCCATGTCAGTATCAGTGGCCAGAATTTCGGCTTCGTGCCCGGCGCCGTTGCCATCGGCGCGACGCCGCTGACTGTGCTCAGTTGGACGGATACCCAGATCAGGGCCAGCGTTCCGTTCAATGCGCAGATGGGGACGGGGACCTTGAAGGTCAGCCGCAGCGACGGCAATGACAGCGACGTCGGCGCCTGCGCCGATATCTCTTTCGAACCGACGCTGATCGGACAGACGAATCTGGCGCGGACGTGGGCGAGCGGCGCCCGGGTGGGCGGAAACTTCTGGATCTTCGGCGGTGACTCGCCGACCGGCATCACCAGCTTGGTGGAGAAGGTTTCCTTGCCGAGGGGCACAGGGAGGGTGAGTCCGGCCTGGTCCATGCCGACGGCGGTCTGGCAGGGCGCTGCCGCCAGCATCGGAAACAAGGTCTATGTGGTCGGCGGCTACGATCCGGCCAATCAAGTGCTGTCGGACAAGCTGCAGATTTTCGACACGGGCACCGGCAAATGGACGGCGGGCGCGCCGTTGCCGCTGGCCTTGGCGCAGATCGCGGCGGCGGCGTCGGGAGGCAAGCTCTACGTCTTCGGCGGCGTCGACTCGATTGGTTTCAGCAATGGCACGACCTATATCTACGATCCGGCCACCAACGCCTGGTCGAGTGGCGCGGTCAAGCCGACCCCGGTTAACTTCGCGACCGCCATCGCTTCGCCGGCGGGGCCTGAAATTACCCTGGCGGGAGGCTATGCGATCTCGCTCGGCGGCGAAACCAATGTGGTGGAAATCTACGATACGGCGGCGGATGCCTGGGTGTCCGGCACCCCTTTGAATCACGCCCGCTCCGGGGCGGCGGGAGCTTACTACAAGGGGAAAGACCATGTGCTCTTCGGAGGTTTGAATAGTCCCAATACCGGTGGGGAATGGTGGGACGGTTCGGCCTGGGTGGATGCGATCAGCGCCGGTCCGGCTTTGTTCAGCGCCATGGCGGCCACCGACTATTCAGGTAACAGCCTGTTCATCCTGGATGGCTCCGATCAGATCTCCGGGAGCTACAGCTCCAATATCTGGCGCATCCGGGAACCCTGAGAAAGCCAGCGGGGGGAGAGTCGGCGAGACCCGGCAGGGTGCCGCCGGCTACCCCGCCGCAGCCTGGCTTGGCTGCAGCCGCCGCCGCATTTTCGTCCATTTCCCATGGCCGAACCCGTCAAACGAGATATTATTAACGGTCCACGACGGGTGGACCGGCTGGCTGTTTACCGGTGGGTCGGAGCAGAGTTCGCAGGTTCAGCATAATCGGGCAGGTTCAGCATGAGTGTAAAAAAGCGAGGTTTGGGGCGGGGACTGGATGCGCTGCTGGGAGGGGTGAAGGCCGAGGAGATCGCCGGCGGTGCGCCGGTGGACCGCGACCGCCTGCGTAGCCTGCCCATCGATCTGCTGCAGAGCGGTCGGTTCCAGCCCCGCAAGGATTTCGACAAGGACCGGTTGCAGGAACTGGCCGACTCCATCAGCGCCCAGGGCGTGGTGCAGCCCATCGTGGTGCGGGCGGTAGGCGACCAGCGCTACGAGATCATCGCTGGCGAAAGGCGCTGGCGGGCCGCGCAGCTGGCGGGGCTGCACGAGATTCCGGTGGTGGTGCGGGAAGTGACCGATCAGGCCGCCCTGGCCATCGCGCTGATCGAGAACATCCAGCGGGAAGACCTCAATCCCCTGGAGGAATCCGAGGCCATGCGGCGACTCCAGGAAGAGTTCACCATGACCCACCAGCAGATCGCCGATGCGGTGGGCAAGTCGCGCGCCACGGTGACCAATCTGCTGCGCCTGCACGAGCTCCACCCGGAGGTTAAGACCTTGCTGCAACACCGGGAAATCGAAATGGGGCATGCCCGCGCGATACTCGCGGTGGCCCTGGAACTGCAGCCGGAAGTGGCGCGCAAGGTGGCGGCAGGGCGGTTGAGCGTGCGCGAAACCGAGAACCTGATTCGCCGACTTCAGCAGGACAAGAAACGAGCTATTTCCCCGGTAAACGATCCAGACATCACCCGGCTGGAGGTCCAGGTGGCCGAGCGGCTGGGGGCCAAGGTTGCCATTCAGCATACAAAACAAGGCGCTGGCAAGCTGGTCATCAGTTACGACAATCTCGACCATCTGCAAGGGGTGCTGGACCGACTGCGCTGACCCCGATTCGGGCCGCGTTGATCTTTGACCGGGGCGTTGGTATGATTCCGCCCGTTTTTCAGGGGGATACGCTTGTTGGGTGAGGCCAGCCTGTTCTCGGCGGTGCGGCGAATATTGCTCTATCAGGCGATGACGGTTGCGGCGATCTCGGTCGTGGCATTCTTGTTGTCCGGATTGGCGGATGCTCAATCGGTGCTGGCGGGGGGCTTGGCGGGATTTCTGCCTAATGTCTTCTTCGCGACGAAATTCGGGCGACACGATCCGAAAAAGCCGGCACAGGAAGTCGTCAGGGCGTTTTACGTGGGGGAAGCGCTGAAGCTGGTGCTGACGGGCGCCCTGTTTGTACTCATATTCCAGATTCCGGGTATTTCATTCATGCCGTTATTCATCGGCTTCGTCTCGGTGATAATGGTGTTTTGGTTTGCGCTCTTGTTGCGCGGATAACAGCAAAAGGTAATAGACCAGATGGCAACCGAAGCTCATGGATCCGGTGGCGGGGCGACCGGCTACATCGTCCACCATCTCACCACCCTGTCGGCGGGCGAGGGGTTTTGGACCTTTCACCTGGATACGCTGTTTTTCTCGGCCGCGCTGGGCTTCACCTTCATCTATTTGTTCAAGCGGGCGGCCACCAAGGCCACCAGCGGGGTGCCCGGCGGATTGCAGAATTTCGTCGAGATGATCGTCGAGTTCGTCGACACCCAGGTCAAGGACAGCTTCCACGGCCGTAGCGCCTTGATCGCGCCGCTGGCGCTGACCATTTTCTGCTGGGTGTTTCTGATGAACACCATGGACCTGCTGCCGGTCGACCTGCTGCCGGATATCGGCAAGGCGGTTGGCCTGGACTACCTGCGGGTGGTGCCAAGCACCGATCTGAACGGCACCTTCGGCATGTCCATCTCGGTGTTTTTCCTGATCATCTTCTACAGCCTGAAGGTGAAGGGGCCGCTGCACTTCGCCAAGGAATTCATGTTCCATCCCTTCGATCACTGGTTGCTGATTCCCTTCAACCTGCTGCTGAATACCGTCGAGTATCTGGCCAAGCCGGTTTCACTGGGGCTTCGACTGTTCGGCAACATGTACGCCGGCGAGCTGATCTTCATCCTGATCGCCCTGCTGCCGTGGTGGATCCAGCCGGCGCTGAGCTTTCCCTGGGCCGTGTTCCACATTCTGATCATCACCCTGCAAGCCTTCATCTTCATGGTGCTGACCGTCGTCTATCTGAGCCTGGCTCACGAAGACCACTAACCGCTTTTCTCAACCCATCTGAAAATCCAACCGGAGGAAACAATGGAAATCGCATCTGTACAAGGTATGACCGCCATCGCCGTGGGCATCATTCTGGGCATGGGCGCCCTCGGTACCGCCATCGGCTTCGGCCTGTTGGGCGGCAAGTTCCTGGAAGGCGCGGCGCGCCAGCCGGAAATGGTCCCCATGCTGCAGGTCAAAATGTTCATCGTCGCAGGTCTGCTGGACGCAGTGACCATGATCGGCGTCGGTCTCGCCCTGTTCTTCACCTTCGCCAACCCGTTCCTGTCCGCTGTCAAGGGTTGATCCGCAACGGTCGGGATCGATGCCTAGATTTCCAGCTACGAGGATAGCGCCGTGAATATAAACGCCACCCTGTTCGGGCAGATGATCACCTTCGCGCTTCTGGTGTGGTTCACCATGAAGTACGTCTGGCCGCCGTTGATGCAGGCGCTGGAAGAGCGAAAGAAGAAGATCGCCGAAGGCCTGGCTGCCGCCGAGAAGGGCCAGCACGAGATGGAACTGGCCGAGAAGAAGGCCGTCGGGGTCATCAAGGAAGCCAAGGACCAGGCCGGCGAGATCGTCAGCCTGGCCCAGAAGCGGGCCGCCGAACTGGCCGAGCAGTCCAAGCTCGCCGCCAAGCAGGAGAGCGAACGCATCGTGGCTGCCGCCAAGGGCGACATCGACCGCGAGGTGCAGCAGGCCAAGGAGGAGTTGCGCAAGGAAGTGGCCGCCATTGCCGTCTCTGCCGCCGAGCAGATTCTGAAGAAGGAAGTCGACCAGGACAAGCACCGGGAACTCATCAGCAACCTTGGCAAGCAACTGGGTTAACGGACGATGAGTGAATTAGCGACGCTGGCGCGGCCTTACGCGGTCGCCGCCTACAAGCGGGCCAAGCAGACCGCGAGCCTGGAACGCTGGTCCGAGACCCTGGCCTTTCTCGCTGCGGTCCTGTCCGATCCCGCGATCCTGGCCGCCGCCACCAACCCCAAGGGGGACCGCGAGCGGTTCACCCGCTCCTTCCTGGACCTGTGCGAGGGCAAGCTGGACCGCGAGGGCGAAAACTTCGTGCGGCTGTTGATCGCCAACCGACGGTTGAACCTGATCCGGCAGATCAGCGAGCAGTTCGAGCAGCACCGGGCCGAGGATGAAGGCTATGTGAACGCCTGCGTGGCGTCCGCCTATCCCCTCGACGACGCCGACCGCCAGCAGGTCGAGGCGATCCTGCGCAAGACCCTGGGCAAACAGCCCAAGCTGGAGATCACGGTGGAGCCGGACCTCATCGGCGGCGTGGTGATCCGGGCGGGCGACAAGGTGATCGATGCATCGGTGCGCGGACAACTCCAGCGACTGGCCAAGAGACTTCATTAAGCGAGAACAATCATGCAACTGAACCCGTCTGAAATCAGCGAGCTCATCAAGAGCAAGATCGAGAGTTTCGATCTGGGCGTCGAATCCCGCACCGAAGGGACCATCGTCAGCCTCACCGACGGCATCGTGCGCATTCACGGACTGAGCGACGTGATGCAGGGCGAGATGCTGGAATTCCCCGGCAACACTTACGGGATGGCCCTCAACCTGGAGCGCGACTCGGTCGGCGCCGTGGTGCTGGGTTCCTACGATCATCTCGCCGAAGGCGATGCGGTCAAATGTACCGGCCGCATCCTCGAAGTGCCGGTGGGCGAAGCCCTGTTGGGCCGGGTGGTGGACGCCCTGGGCAACCCCATTGACGGCAAGGGTCCGATCAACGCCTCGGGGCGTTCACCCATCGAGAAGATCGCGCCGGGCGTGATCTCGCGCCAGTCGGTCGGCCAGCCGCTGCAGACCGGGTTGAAGTCCATCGATGCCATGATCCCCATCGGCCGCGGCCAGCGCGAACTGATCATCGGCGATCGCCAGACCGGCAAGAGCGCCATCGCCATCGACACCATCATCAACCAGAAGGGCACCGGCGTTAAGTGCATTTACGTCGCCATCGGCCAGAAGCAGTCGTCGGTTGCCAACGTGGTGCGCAAGCTGGAAGAGCACGGCGCCATGGGCCACACCATCGTGGTGGTGGCGTCCGCTTCGGAATCGGCCGCGCTGCAGTTCATCGCGCCCTATACCGGCTGCTCCATGGGCGAGTACTTCCGCGACATCGGCGAAGACGCCCTGATCATCTATGACGACCTGACCAAGCAAGCCTGGGCGTACCGCCAGGTGTCGCTGCTGCTGCGCCGTCCGCCGGGACGCGAAGCTTACCCCGGCGACGTGTTCTATTTGCATTCCCGTCTGCTGGAGCGGGCTTCCCGCATCAACGCCGACGAGGTGGAGAAGATCACCGGCGGCCGGGTCAAGGGTAAGACCGGTTCGCTCACGGCGCTGCCCATCATCGAGACCCAGGCCGGCGACGTGTCCGCCTTCGTGCCGACCAACGTGATTTCCATCACCGACGGCCAGATCTTCCTGGAGACCAATCTGTTCAACTCCGGCATCCGCCCGGCGGTGAACGCCGGTCTCTCGGTGTCCCGAGTTGGCGGCGCGGCCCAGACCAAGATCATCAAGAAGTTGGGCGGCGGCATCCGTCTCGACCTGGCGCAGTTCCGCGAACTGGCGGCCTTCGCCCAGTTTGCCTCGGATCTGGACGAGAGCACCCGCAAGCAGATCGAACGTGGCCAGCGGGTCACCGAGCTGATGAAGCAGAACCAGTACTCGCCTATGAGCGTGGCCCAGATGGCGGTGTCCATCTATGCGGCGAACGCCGGTTATCTGGACGATGTGGCAGTCAACAAGGTGCGGGACTTCGAGAACGCCCTGCAGGACTACATGAAGTCCGAGCACGGCGATCTGATGGACCAGGTGTCCGCCAGCGGCGACTACGACGACGCCATCCAGGCGGCGATCGACGCCGCCGTGAAGAAGTTCAAAGCCACCCACGCCTGGTAAGGGGCGCATCATGGCCGTAGGCAAAGAAATCCGACTGAAGATCGCGAGTATCAAGAATACTCAGAAGATCACCCGGGCCATGGAAAAAGTGGCCACCAGCAAGATGCGCAAGACCCAGCTGCGGATGCAGGCGACCCGGCCCTATGCCAAAAAGATCGCGCAGATCATCAAGCATCTGGCCCACGCCAATCCGGAGTACAAGCATCCCTTCATGGAACAGCGGGTGGTGCGGAAGGTCGGCGTCATCGTGGTGAGTTCCGACCGAGGCCTCTGCGGCGGCCTCAATTCCAATCTGTTCCGCATGCTGCTGCGGCAGATGCGGACCTGGTCGGGCGAGCAGGTCGAAATCCAGCTGGCCACCATCGGCCAGAAGGCCGCGTCCTTCCTGGGCGGTGCCGGATTGCCGGTGGTGGCCCAGGTCACCAAGCTGGGGGACACCCCCCACCTGGAAGACTTGATCGGCGTCATCAAGGTGATGCTGGACGACTACAGTGCGGGCAAGATCGACGCCCTCTACGTGGCGTACAACGAGTTCGTCAACACCATGACCCAGCGGCCGACGCTGGATCATTTGCTGCCGGTCCACACCAGCGAGATCGCCGAGGAACTGTCCGGTCACTGGGATTATCTGTACGAGCCGGATGCCAAGGAGGTGCTGGACGATCTGCTGATCCGCTACACCGAGTCCATCGTGTTCCAGGGCTTGGTGGAAAACAACGCCTGTGAGCAGGCAGCCCGCATGGTGGCCATGAAGAGCGCCTCGGACAACGCCGGCAAGCTCATCAACGAGCTCCAGCTGATTTACAACAAGGCGCGCCAGGCGGCCATCACCCAGGAAATCTCCGAGATCGTCGGCGGCGCTGCGGCCGTGTAGAGCGGCCTTCCGGCCGGCTTGTAGGACGGGCTTCAGCCCGTCCGGCGGCCGGGAAAATGATTTAGAAAGTCTGAAGAAAGAGGACCAAACATGAGTTCTGGCAAAATCGTACAGATCATTGGCGCCGTGGTGGACGTGGAGTTTCCGCGTGCCGAGCTGCCGAAGATTTATGACGCCCTCAGGGTCGACGCCGTCGGTCTGGTGCTGGAAGTCCAGCAGCAGCTGGGTGACGGCGTGGTGCGCACCATCGCCATGGGCAGTTCCGACGGGCTGCAGCGCGGCCTCGCGGTGACCAACACCGGCAAGGCCATTGCGGTGCCGGTGGGCAAGGAGACCCTGGGCCGCATCATGAACGTGCTGGGCGATCCCATCGACGAGAAGGGGCCGGTCGGCGAGCAGGAGCGCTGGGGCATTCACCGCAAGGCGCCCAGCTTCGAGGATCAGGCCGGCGGCAACGAACTGCTGGAAACCGGCATCAAGGTGATCGACCTGGTCTGCCCCTTCGCCAAGGGCGGCAAGGTGGGCCTGTTCGGCGGCGCCGGCGTTGGCAAGACCGTCAACATGATGGAGTTGATCAACAACATCGCCAAGGCCCACAGCGGTCTGTCGGTGTTCGCCGGCGTCGGCGAGCGGACCCGCGAAGGCAACGACTTCTACCATGAAATGAAGGAAGCCGGGGTTCTGGACAAGGTGGCCATGGTCTACGGCCAGATGAACGAGCCGCCCGGCAACCGTCTGCGGGTGGCGCTGACCGGCCTGACCATGGCGGAGTTCTTCCGCGAGGAAGGCCGCGACGTGCTGCTGTTCATCGACAACATCTACCGCTACACCCTGGCCGGCACCGAAGTGTCGGCGCTGTTGGGCCGCATGCCCTCCGCGGTGGGCTATCAGCCCAACCTGGCAGAAGAAATGGGCGTGCTGCAGGAGCGCATCACCTCCACCAAGACCGGCTCCATCACTTCCATCCAGGCCGTCTATGTGCCGGCTGACGACCTGACCGACCCGTCCCCGGCGACGACGTTCGCCCACTTGGACGCCACCGTGGTGCTGTCGCGCCAGATCGCCGAACTGGGCATCTACCCGGCGGTGGACCCGCTGGATTCCACCAGTCGCCAGCTGGATCCTTTGGTCATCGGCCAGGAACACTACAACGTCACCCGCAAGGTGCAGGGTACCTTGCAGCGCTACAAGGAACTGCGCGACATCATCGCCATTCTGGGCATGGACGAGCTGTCCGAGGAAGACAAGCAAGTGGTGGCTCGGGCCCGCAAGATCCAGCGCTTCCTGTCCCAGCCCTTCTCGGTGGCGGAAGTGTTCACCGGGTCGCCGGGCAAGTATGTGTCCCTCAAGGACACCATCGCCGGCTTCAAGGGCATCACCGAAGGCGAGTTCGACGACATTCCGGAACAGGCCTTCTACATGGTCGGCACCATCGACGAGGCCCTGGAAAAGGCCAAGCGTCTGGCCGCCTAATCCTGCGAGAACCAGACCATGGTCATGACCATACACGTCGACATCGTCAGCGCCGAGGAACAGATCTATTCCGGCCTCGCCGAGATGGTGGTCGCCCCGGCGGAGGAGGGCGATGTGGGCATCGCGGCCCGCCACGCCCCGCTGCTCACGCGCTTGAAGCCCGGTGAAGTGCGGGTCAAGGTGGATGACAAGGAGACCCTGCCGTTCTTCGTGTCCGGCGGTATCCTGGAGGTCCAGCCCCACGTGGTGTCGGTGCTGGCGGATCGGGCGGTGCGTGCCCACGACCTGGACGAGGCCGCCGCGCTGCAGGCCAAGCAGCGTGCCGAAGAGGCTCTCAAGGACCGCTCCGGCAAGCAGGATCTGGCGCGGGTGCAGCGGGAACTGCTGGAAGCGGTGGAACAGTTGCGCATGTTGGAGCGCTGGCGCAAGCACCGCTGATCTTTCCGCCGCGGGACGACCCGGTCGGCTCGGCTCCCCTCGCCAAGGGGGTTCGGGCGGCCGGGTTTTTCGTTTTGCGAGCCGCCCATTCCGGGCGTGGTCGCGCTTTAGGTTTGAGGGAATTGTTCGGGAATGGAATAATGGTCCCCTCGTCCCGCCGGGCTGGTGAACGTGCCGCGCCGGCCGGGTGGGTTTCCACCGTATTCTCTATACTGTGGCCCTTCTTTCTGTCGGATTTCAGTTCGGTTCCGGATCCCATGACTCTGCAAACCATCATCCTCGCAGCCGGTCAGGGCACCCGCATGCGCTCGGCTTTGCCGAAGGTTCTTCACCGCGTCGGTTCCCTGAGCTTACTCGAACACGTCTACCGTCTCGCCGACGGGTTCGCCGGCAACGACATCAACATCGTATACGGCCATGGCGGGCCGAGGCTGCGCAATGAACTGGCGCAACTGAGGACTTCCTGGACCGAGCAGGCGGAACAGTTGGGAACTGGGCATGCCGTGATGCAGGTGGCCGATTGGATCGGCGACGACGCCACGGTTCTGATCCTGTACGGCGACGTGCCGCTGTTGACTTCGACCACGGTACAACAGTTGCTGGCCCTGGTCGGCGACCACAGCATGGGGTTGCTGACGGTGGAACTCGCCAATCCCACCGGGTACGGCCGCATCCTGCGGGATGGCGAGGGCAGGGCGGTGGCCATCGTCGAAGAGAAGGATGCCGATGCCGGCCAGCGTGCCATCCGGGAGGTCAATACCGGCATCATGGCGCTCAAGGGGGGCCGCCTCAAGGGCTGGCTGGGAAGGTTGCACAACCGTAACGCTCAACGGGAGTACTACCTCACCGATGTCATCGCCATGGCGGTGGCCGACGGAGTGAGGGTGGAGACCTGCCGGCCGGCGGAAATCGCCGAGGTATTGGGCGTCAACACCCGCGCCCAGTTGGCTGAATTGGAGCGGGTCTACCAGTTGCGGCTGGCCCATTCCCTGATGGAGCAGGGGGTGACCCTCAAGGATCCGGCCCGATTCGATCTGCGGGGACAGGTGATCGATTGCGGGCACGATGTGGAGATCGACGTCAACGTGGTGATGGAAGGCACCATCCGTCTCGGCAACGATATCCGCATCGGCCCCAATGTCTACCTCAAGGATTGCGAGATCGGCGACGGCACCGAAATCCTGGCCAACAGCCATATCGAAGAGTCGATCATCGGCGCCGATGCCCGGGTGGGTCCCTATGCCCGGATCAGGCCGCAGACCAAGCTGGCCGATCAGGTGCACATCGGCAATTTCGTGGAGCTGAAGAAAACCACGGTGGGCAAGGGTTCCAAGATCAATCACCTGACCTATGTGGGAGACGCGCAAGTGGGCAGTGGCGTCAACGTCGGAGCCGGCACCATCACCTGCAACTATGATGGCGTCTACAAGCACCCCACCGAGATCGGCGACGGCGCTTTCATCGGTTCCAATACCCAGTTGGTGGCGCCGGTGAAGGTGGGCAAGAACGCCACCATCGGTGCCGGATCGGTCATCACCAAGGATGCCCCGGACGATGCCCTGACCCTGAGTCGCCCCCAGCAGGTCACCGTTGCCGGCTGGCAGCGTCCGACCAAGAAACCCCGTTAGGTCCCAGCCGTCCTTACCCCGTCTATCTGGAGCATATCCCATGTGTGGAATCGTCGGCGCAGTCGCGCACCGGGAGGTCACCCCCATCCTGCTGGAAGGCCTGAGGCGGCTGGAATATCGCGGCTACGATTCGGCCGGCGTCGCGGTTCTGGACGAACGGCATCAGGTCTGCCGCGCTCGCCGCATCGGCAAGATCCGGGAGCTGGAGGCGCACCTGCGGGCCAATCCGGTGGCCGGCAAGATCGGTATTGCCCATACCCGCTGGGCCACCCATGGAGTGCCGTCGGAAAACAACGCCCACCCGCACGTGTCGCGGGACACGGTGGCGGTGGTCCACAACGGCATCATCGAAAACCACGATGCCCTGCGCAATGAGCTGCAGCAATTGGGTTATCGGTTCGACTCGGAAACCGACACCGAAGTCATCGTCCATCAGGTTCACCGGTTTTTGGAAAAGGGCGCGGCCCTGGTCGATGCGGTGCGCCAGACCGTGGATACCTTGCACGGCGCCTATGCCATCGCGGTGATTTCCTCGCGGGAACCGCAGCGGCTGGTGGTGGCCCGCGAGGGGAGCCCGCTGGTGATCGGGCTCGGCGAAAGCGAAAACTTCGTGGCGTCGGACGTGTTCGCCCTGGTGGGCGAGACCCAGCGCTTCATTTTCATGGAAGACGGCGATCTGGCCGACCTCACGACGGAGTCGATCACGATCTACGATCGCGCTGGCGCTCGGGTCGAGCGGCCGGTCAACGAAACCAAGCTGGCGGCGGATGCCGTGGAGCGGGGCGAATACCGCCACTACATGCAGAAGGAGATCCACGAGCAGCCGGTCGCCATCGAAAAGACCCTCGACGGACGTATCCTGGGCGGCAGGCTGCTGGACGGCGTGTTCGGGCCGTTGGCGGAGCAGGCCTTCGACGGTATCAAGGCGGTCCAGATCGTGGCCTGCGGCACCAGCTACCATGCCGGTCTGGTGGGTCGCTACTGGATGGAGGAGATCGCAGGACTGCCGTGCAGCGTGGAAGTGGCCAGCGAATTCCGCTACCGCCGCAACGTGGTCCTGCCCGGCACGTTGTTCGTCACCATCTCGCAGTCCGGCGAAACCGCCGACACCCTGGCGGCGCTTAAAGATGCCAAGAGCCTGGGTTACGCCCATACGCTGGCGATCTGCAACGTGCCGGAAAGCTCCATCGTGCGGGAATCGGAATCCACCCTGATGACCCGCGCCGGCCCCGAGATTGGGGTGGCATCCACCAAGGCGTTCACCACTCAGCTGACCGCCCTGTTGTTGCTGGTCGTGGCGTTGGGCCGCCGCAACCGGATGAGTGCCGAAACCGAGGCGGAAATCGTTCGTCAGTTGAATGCGCTGCCGGAGCAGATCAAGCACGTGCTGACCATGGAGCCGGCCATCGAAAAGTGGGCCGAACTGTTCGGCGACAAGCAGCACGCCCTTTACCTGGGCCGAGGCGCCCAGTATCCGGTGGCGATGGAAGGCGCGCTCAAGCTCAAGGAAATCTCCTACATCCACGCCGAGGCTTACCCGGCCGGCGAGCTCAAGCATGGCCCCTTGGCCCTGATCGACGATGAGATGCCGGTAATCGCGGTGGCTCCCAACAATGAGTTATTGGAGAAGCTCAAGTCCAATCTTCAGGAGGTTCAGGCACGCGGCGGACAGTTGTATGTGTTTGCCGACGTCAATGCTCCGCTGGCGGGATTCTCCAATGTGAAGGCGTTGCGCATCGCCGAGACCGACGAGGTCGTGGCGCCCATCGTCTACACCGTCCCGCTGCAGATGCTGGCTTACCATGTGGCGCTGATCAAGGGTACCGACGTGGACCAGCCGCGTAATCTGGCCAAATCGGTGACGGTCGAATAACCGGCCGGGTCGGCAGGCTGGGATACCGGAGCAGGTGTTGACTGGGGCAAGCCAACTCCGGCAGTCATCGCCCCAATAAGATTGATGTTCAGCGGGAACCGAGCAGAGACATGTCGATGAAAATCCGTCAAGTAGCGGCCGATCGCGGTTTGGGCTGGATCACCGAAGGCTTTTCCCTGTTCCTGAAGGACTGGGGAATCTGGGTCGTGATGTTCCTGATTTATGTCGCCTTGATGTTTGTGTGTTCCCTGGTGCCGTTCCTGGGGGCGGTGGCGTCGCCGCTGCTGGCGTCGCTGCTGGCGGGAGGCCTGATGTCGGCCTGCCGGGAGCAGGCGGCCGGCGGCGAACTCAAGGTGGATTTGCTGTTTCACGGGTTTTCCGAGAACACCCGGCAGTTGCTGATGATCGGGGTCGTGAACCTGCTTGCATCGGCTGCCATCGGCGTCATTGCGGTGCTGGCCATTGGGAGTTCCCTGATGTCGCTGCAGTTGGAGGATCTTGGCGAGGTCTTGTCGTTTGAGTCGCTCGTCGGCACCGCACTGATCGCGCTGGCCGTGCTCGCTGTGCTGGTTCCTCTGGCCATGGCGACGTGGTTCGCTCCGGCGCTGGTGATGCTGGCTAGCCATGAGGCCGTGGACGCCATGAAGCTGAGTTTCCTGGCCTGTCTCCGCAACATGTGGCCGTTTCTGGTTTATGGCCTGGTCCTGCTGGTGCTGTTCCTGATCGCCTCCATCCCCATGGGCCTGGGCCTGCTGGCACTGGGACCGACCATCGTCGTCTCGATCTATCTCTCTTATCGGGATTTGTTCGAAGCCTGACGCGGTACCGTCGGCCGCTTCGATTTTCCGCAAACTCACCCTCCCGGTCGGTTCCGCCGACAGCCGTCGGCCTTGGGCCGAAAGGAACCGGCCGCACGGATACCTTCGCCTGCTGTAACCCGGGTGGTCTCTTCCAATCGCCGCTTGCGGTCGCTACGGCATTGGGTTCCTGAGAGGGGTATCTTGCCTGACATGGATTTTCTATCCATTCAATCGGTGGCAGTTCCGCGGTAGTAAGGTAAATGGCTTAAGAATTGTTTCGTCTGCTACGTATTGGCGGTTGTATAGTAATTAGACATAGGTGTAATAATTATGTGACAGATGTTTGCGGGTATACCTGTCATTTACCGGTTGTAACGATCATGTAACATGCCATGGCTAGACTCATCGGAGTTTTTTTGGGGCGCGAAATTCTTCTGCTTTTTGCAAATTTTGTCTTGATCGTGTCGTCTTGCTCTGAAGATAATGTAGCTATTGGCTCCTGCCTGATGGCTTTGGGGCGAATCTAGTGGAGTTGTTTTGTCCTGAGATTTATTCAGAGATATTTGGAGGTAGTTATGAGGTTCCGTTGGTCCGGCTGGTTGATTGGGATGTTGGCTTTTAACTGGAATCCAGTTGCGGCGGCGCCGGTGACGCTAGCCGGCAATGTCGTGGATTTCAGCTTCAAGGCAAAGGCGCCTGGAAAGCTAGGGCAGCCGGTATTGTCGGAAGTTGCCGATGGCAGCGGTTTGGCATTTTCGCCATCCAATTTCGAAGTGCATAGCAAAAAGCTGGGACATACCATCAATAAAACCATCCGGATCGACATCAAGGCCGATGACGGGTTTGTAATCGATGGTTTCAATCTGTCCCAGCTTGGTGAGTATGGGGTCGCCCAGGGGGGGCGAGGCAGCATTTTTTCCAAGGTCAGGGTAGTCGACCATACCAATAAAGATCAGCGTTTCACCTTGAAGGACCGCGATCGATTCAATTCGGGAGAAGGGGAGTGGAATCAGATTCTGGATGGAAGCGACCAATTGGATAAGCCCTCATCCTGGATCACTCTGTTCATTACGGAAGAAATCAAGGCGAAAGGCAAGCGCAAACAGGAGTCTTGGGCTTCTCTCAATTCGCTTAATCTCAATGTGAAGATGCTAACTTCGGCCGGTGGTCCGGTAACTTCGGTTCCGATTCCCGCCATGGTTTGGCTGTTTGGATTTTCGGTGGCCGGCCTATTGGGTGCTCCACATCGCAGATCCGCATTGAAGAAAAAGTCAGCTTGTTGAGTGCGAAATTTGGCGACGGCGACGATTTGCCGGTAATCGGCGATAGATCTGAAACAAGCCGTGGGCTTGGTCTTCCGAATCGAGGAAATCCTTACTGAGTCGTCGCGGGTTGGTTTATGATGGGGAGGCGGCTACGGGAGTTTCGACCCTGTGGCTCGTCCTATCAGCAGACCCCATGGAATGTCGATTCATGAAGAACAGAAGACTGATTTATCTCTTGGCTCTGATGCTGGCGCAAGGCTGCGTCGCCGTTCGCGCTGACGAGCCAGCCAAGCCGAAGCAAGAGGAGCCGGCCAAGCCTCAGCCAGCGGCGGTTCCCGGAGAGTACCGGGTTAACGCCGGCGATGTCCTCGAAATCTCGGTGTGGAAGGAAGAGGGCCTGACCAAGGAAGTCCGGGTGCGGCCCGATGGCGGCATCAGTTTCCCCCTGGTTGGCGATCTGCAGGTCCAGGGATTGACGGTCGATGCCATCACCGGACAGGTCATCGAGCGACTGAACGCCTACCTATCGGAACCGGTGGTCACCGTTGCGGTGAGGGAATCCAATCAACGGTTTTATGTGACGGGGAAGGTCAACAAGCCGGGGGATATCGTGTCCCCGAACCGGCTCAGCGTCATGCAGGCGCTGTCCATGGCGGGTGGGCTCAGCACCTTCGCCGACCAGGATGATATCACCGTCATACACAGGGTCGGCAACAAGACGGTCAGCCTGAATTTCGACTACGCCTCCGTCGCCAACGGCGAAGACCTGGAGCAAAACATCACCCTCGAACCGGGCGACGTGGTGGTCGTCCACTGAGCGATGGCAGAATCCGGCCGTGGTTTTTGCTTGGCCAGATTCTGCCGCCATTTCCCGAGCAGCGACTGCTTAACCGGTCATGGCACTCGTGCCACCCCGGACCATGAAAGCACTCGCGCCATGGCCGGTTTCCCTCACCCCGGCCCTACCCAGGAACCTGCGGCCCATGGCCGCACCTTTTTTCCTTCTCCCTATGGGAGAAGGTGGCCCGAAGGGCCGGATGAGGGAGAGAGACCACTCGGTTCCAGGGCACAATTCGCAGGCCATGGGGCCGAGAGGTCTCTCCCGGAGGGAGAGGGAGAACAAGGTGTTTCGCTGCGCGACTTTCATAGTAACGCAGTGGAAGCGCGGTCGCCGCGGTACCGTCAAGCGGTTCCCTCTGCAGCGGGCTGAAGCCCCTCTCGGGTCACGCCTGATTTGGGGCTTTGCCGGCACGCTCATGCATCGGGAGTAATTTCGCCGGCCCGCAATTCCTCCGCCCAGCAACCGACGGGAATCCCCAGGTTCTTGTCGGCATCTTCGAACCGCACCAGAAAGACCGTGCGGTCCGGATTATCTTCCAAGTGCCCCTTGCGCACGATCACCCCGCGCGAACCGGCTGCCGCCAGCAGGGCATCGTCCGGCAACCCGTCCAGGCTGCCGTCGTTGCGAAAATCGATGTTGGCGTAAACCACGTCGCCTTCTTCCAGGGTGTCCACGTTAATCGTCGTCATCTCTTCACCGGTTTGTTGCAAAACGGACAAGAATCGTCCCATTTGTAAGCATCGCACCCGCAGCAGTCTTAGGGTTGCGACGTTCTCCCCACGTCCAATCAATGGCTTGCGTGCTCGGTCCGAGCTGGCACAGGGGTTGCCAGTAGTGATTACAAAGACAATGCCATTCCACCCCTGCACAGGAGAAAGCACATGGTTACCCTGACCGATAGCGCCATCAAGGCGGTCAACCGATTCATCAGCGGCTCCGACGGCGCCGCCCAGGGCTTACGCATTCAGATCAGCGGCGGCGGCTGTTCCGGGTTTCAGTACGGCCTGAAATTGGAGGCGGCGGCCGAACCCGAAGATACCGTGATCGAGTACGGCGAGGTCAAGGTATTCATCGATCCCACCAGTCTGCCGATGATCTCCGGCGCCACCATCGATTTTGTCGACAGCCTGGAAGGCTCCGGCTTCAAGTTCACCAATCCGAACGCCAAGAGCGCCTGCTCCTGCGGCAGTTCCTTTTCCGCCTGATCGTCCGAGGTAACAGCCATGTGGGAATACTCCGAAAAAGTCAAAGAACACTTCTATCAGCCCCGTAACGTCGGTGTCCTCGAAGGTGCCAACGGGGTTGGCGACGTGGGATCCATCTCCTGCGGCGACGCGCTGCGGCTCAGCATCAAGGTGAATCCCGATAGCGAAATCATCGAGAACGCCAGCTTTCAGACCTTCGGCTGCGGTTCGGCCATCGCCTCCTCCTCCGCGCTGACCGAGATCATCAAGGGCATGACCGTCGAGGATGCCCTCAAGGTGACCAACCAGGACATCGCCGACTATCTGGACGGGCTGCCGCCGGAGAAGATGCATTGCTCGGTGATGGGGCGCGAAGCCCTGCAGGCCGCCGTCGCCAACTACCGTGGGGTGGAATGGAAGGACGACCACGAAGAAGGTGCATTGGTGTGCAAGTGTTTCGCCGTCGACGCGGTGATGATCGAGGAGACCATCCGGGTCAACGGGTTGCGCTCCGTGCAGGATGTCACCAACTACACCAAGGCCGGTGGCGGTTGCTGCGCCTGCCACGAAGGCATCGAAGAGATCCTGGTGAAGGTGCTGGCCGAGCAGGGCATCGCCTTCGACCCGGAAGCCGCTGCCAAGGCCGCCGAGCCGGAACCCCTGCCCATCGCCGCCAGCGCCAAGGCCGCTAAAGCCCCGCTCACGCTGGTCCAGCGCATCCGCCGCATCGAGGCGGTGATCGAGTCGATCCGCCCCAATTTGCGCATGGACGGCGGCGACGCCGAATTGGTGGATGTGGACGGCAACACCGTCTACGTCAAGATGACCGGCGCCTGCTCCGGCTGTTCCATGGCTGCCATGACCATCGGCGGCAGCCAGCAGCGGCTGATGGAGGATCTGGGCGAATTCATCAAGGTGATTCCCGCCGACAAGATGCCGGCGGCGCGGGAACCGCGCACCGCGGCGGCGGCCGGGGCATACGGCGGATTCGGCGCACGGCGAATCCCCCCGACATTTTGATTGGAGCATCCCATGTCAGACATCTATCTCGACAACAACGCCACCACCGCCTGCGATCCCAAGGTGGTGGAAGCCATGCTGCCCTATTTCCTGGAGCAGTTCGGCAATCCCTCGTCCATCCACAGCTTCGGCAGCGGGGTCGGCCGAGCCGTCAGCAAGGCTCGCAAGCAGGTGCAGGAGTTGCTCGGCGCCGAACACGATTCAGAGATCATCTTCACCTCCTGCGGCACCGAGTCCGACAACACCGCCATCCTGTCGGCGCTTAAGTGCTTCCCCAACCGCAAGGAGATCATCACCACCACGGTGGAGCATCCGGCCATCCTGGCGCTGTGCGCCCAACTGGAGAAGGAAGGCTACACCATCCACCGACTCAAGGTGGACGGCAAGGGCCGGCTGGACCTGGAGGAATACCGCAAGGTGTTGACTCCAGAAGTCGCCATCGTCTCGGTGATGTGGGCCAACAACGAGACCGGCACCCTGTTCCCGGTGGAGGAGATGGCCGAGATGGCCCACGCCGTGGGCGTGCAGTTCCACACCGACGCGGTGCAGGCGGTGGGGAAGGTTCCCATCGACCTCAAGTCCACCAAGATCGACATGTTGTCGGTCTCCGGTCACAAGCTGCATGCGCCCAAGGGCATCGGCGTGCTGTACCTGCGCCGCGGGGTCCGGTTCCGGCCGCTGCTGCGGGGTGGCCACCAGGAGCGCGGGCGCCGCGCCGGCACCGAGAACGCCGCTTCCGTGGTGGGCCTGGGCAAGGCCTGCGAACTGGCGCTGGAACACATCGAATTCGAAAATGTCCAGGTCAAAGCCCTGCGGGATCGGTTGGAGCAGGGCATCCTGAGTCAGGTGCCCCACTGCTTCGTGACCGGCGATCCGGTCAACCGCCTGCCCAACACCGCCAACATCGCCTTCGAGTATATCGAGGGCGAGGCCATCCTGATGCTGCTCAACAAGAAAGGCATCGCGGCCTCTTCCGGCTCGGCCTGCACTTCAGGTTCGCTGGAGCCCTCCCACGTGATGCGGGCCATGGACATCCCCTACACCGCGGCCCACGGCACCATCCGGTTTTCACTGTCGCGTTACAACACCCAGGCGGAAATCGACCGGGTCATCGAGGCGGTGCCGCCCATCGTCGCCCAGCTGCGCAAGCTGTCGCCCTACTGGGGCGAGGACGGCCCGGTGGCCGCGCCGGAAAAGGCTTTCGCGCCGGTGTATGCATGATCGCCCTCCGTCGGGTTACGGCGCGCACCGCCGAATTTCCCAAGCGGTAGGGTTGCCGTTAACGCGCGCCTAACCCAATTTACGAGACGACTCATGGATTCTCGCTCCATCATCATCGACGACACCACCCTGCGGGATGGCGAGCAGTCCGCCGGGGTGGCGTTCTCCCTGGAGGAGAAGATCGACATCGCCCGTCGCCTCGATGCCTTGGGCGTGCCGGAACTGGAGATCGGCATTCCCGCCATGGGCGAGAAGGAGCGCGAGGAGATCCGCACCCTGGCGGGTCTGGGCCTGAAGGCGCGGCTGCTGGTGTGGGCGCGGATGCGCCGCGACGACATTCGCCAATGCCAGGGACTGCAGATCGATTTCGCCGATTTGTCCATGCCGGTATCGTTCCAGCAGATTCGCCGCAAACTCGGGCGCGATCCTGCCTGGGTGCTGGAGAATATCGAGCGATCCGTCGGCGAAGCCCGTGATCTGGGACTTTCCGTCTGCGTCGGCATGGAGGACGCCTCCCGCGCCGACCGCGACTTTCTGCTGCGAGTGGTGGAAACGGCCCAGCGCGCCGGTGCCGTGCGGGTTCGCTATGCCGACACGGTGGGCATCATGGAACCGTTCGGGGTGATGGAGAGCATCCGCAGCCTCCGCGCGGCAATCGATCTGGACATCGAGATGCACGCCCACGACGACCTGGGATTGGCCACCGCCAACACCCTGGCGGCGGCCATGGGCGGGGCGACCCATCTGAACACCACCGTCAACGGGCTCGGCGAGCGGGCCGGCAATGCGGCGCTGGAAGAGGTCGTGGTGGGGCTGCGCCAGCTCTACGGCATCGAGACCGGCATTGATCTGCGGGATTTCCCGGCCTTGTCGGAGCGGGTCGAATGCGCTTCCGGGGAGCCGGTGGGCTGGCGCAAGAGCCTGGTGGGCAAGCGGGTATTCAGCCACGAGGCGGGCATCCACGTGGACGGGATGATCAAGGACCCGGCCAACTATCAGGGCGTCGATCCGGCCATCGTCGGGCGTCGCCACCAGTTCATCCTGGGCAAGCATTCCGGCGCCAGCGCGGTGCGGGAGGCTTACCGTCGGATCGGCATCGAATTGGACCGCGGCCAGGCCGACGCGGTGCTGCCGGCCATCCGCGGTTTCGCCGCGCGCCACAAGCGTTCGCCCGAGCCCGCCGAACTGCTCGATCTTCACCACGGGCTGCTTGCCGCCGGTTGCGGGCAGCAGCGGGTGGAGGCCGCATGAACAAGGATCTGATCGCCGAAGTCATCGCCGATCTGGCGGATCTGTCCGGTGGCAGATCGCGCCCGGCCGAGGACCGGCTCGAACCCGGCGAGGCTGAAAGGATCGCGAGTCCTCAGTCCCGACTTCCCAAATCTTCGGCACGGAGCGACGCCACATGGTGAGCCTTTTCCTTCCGCCGCAGCATGTGCAGCGGTCCCTGTTGGAACAATTGCGGGAAGACGTCAGTTGCGTGTTCGCCCGCGACCCCGCGGCCCGCAGCCTCATCGAGGTGCTGCTGACCTATCCCGGCGTGCATGCGGTGCTGTTCCACCGCTTCAGCCATCGATTGTGGCTGGCTGGCTGGAAGCTGCCGGCGCGCTGGCTGGCCTTCGTCGCCCGCTGGCTGACCCACGTGGACATCCACCCCGGCGCCCGCATCGGCCGGCGCTTCTTCATCGACCACGGCACCGGCGTGGTGATCGGCGAGACCGCCGAGGTGGGGGACGACGTCACCCTCTACCACGGCGTCACCCTGGGCGGCACCTCCTGGAACAAGGAGAAGCGTCACCCCACCCTGGGCAATGGCGTGCTGATCGGCGCCGGCGCCAAGATTCTCGGCCCCATCGTGCTGGGCGACCAGGTGCGGGTGGGCGCCAATTCTGTGGTCATCAAGGACGTGCCGCCCTGCTGCACGGTGGTGGGCATCCCCGGTCGAGTCGTCCAGCGCAAGGGCGTCAGGCTGCAGGATCCCCACGGCATCGACCTGGACCATCACCTGATTCCCGACCCTGTCGGCAAGGCCCTGTCCTGCCTGCTGGACCGGCTCGACCGGCTGGAGGAGCAAGTCGCCACCGTCGGCGTGGCCGGATCCGACTGCGTTCAGTGCGAAGCCGGCACGCTTTGTCACGATCACGGCGAGCGGCCTCTGGAACGCCGCCTGGAGGCCTGATGGACCTGCTGCACTTCGAAGGCCAGGAGCTTTATTTCGACGAGCCGCTGGACCCGCGCGTCCAGGACCTGATTGCCGCCGCCTCGGAAAGCTATGCCCAGGGCGAGGCGGAAGCCCCGCTGCTGGAGGCCTACGAGTTGGCGCCGCAGTCGTTGACCGTGCTGGTTGCCTTATACCGGTTCTATTACTACCAGCACCGGCTGGAGGAAGCGGTGGAGATTTCCGAAAAGGCATTGGACATTACCTCCAGTGATCTGGCGATTCCACGCGACTTCAGCCTGCTGGGCGAGATGCACATCGCCCGTGCGGCCTTGGGATCCATGGTGAAGTTGCGTTTTCACCTGTTGTGCCTGAAGGCCGAAGGCTATCTGCTGCTGCGGCTGGGCCGGGAGGAAGAGGGCAAGGCCATGCTGCGCAAGCTGGTGGAGCTGGATAGCAACAATCGCCTGGGCGCGCGCCAGTTGCTGGAAGTGGTGGAACCCCGACTGCGGGTGGTGGGGTAACTCCACGTAGGTTGGGTTAGGCGCGGCTCTTTGCGCCGTAACCCAACGGTGGCCACGTTGGGTTACGCGGTAAAGCCGCTAACCCAACCTACAAGCTACGACACATTCAATCAAGCGGAGAAGCAACCATGAGTTTTGAAGAAGACCTGGAATCCCTCGAGTCCGCCGAAGACTTTCTCGACTACTTCGGTCTGCAGTACGAGGCTTCCGTGGTGCACGTGAACCGTCTCCATATCCTGCAGCGTTTCCACGACTACCTCAGCAAGGGCGCCGACGCCATGCCGGAGGAGGAAGAGGCCAAGAAGGCGGTCTACAAGACCCTGTTGGTGCGGGCTTACCAGGACTTCGTGGAATCCGACGCCATCACCGAGAAGGTGTTCAAGGTGTTTCACATGCACGAGCCCCAGACCACCTTCGTGTCCATCGACGGATTGCTGGGCAGCACGCCCTCCGCCAAAGACGAGCAGCCGGCTGCATCGTCCTGTTGTGGCGGCGGCGGTAAGAGCCATAGCTGCGGGCATTGATCGATATGGAAGAACCGCAACGCTTCGAGTACGGCGAGCAGGTGCGGGTCATCCGCAACGTGCGCAACGACGGCACCTATCCGGGCCTGGATGTCGGCGCCTTTCTGGTGCGGCGCGGGAGCACCGGCTATGTCATGAACGTCGGCACCTTTCTGCAGGATCAGGTCATCTATTCGGTGCATTTCCTCAACGAGCAGAAGATGGTGGGTTGCCGGCAGGAGGAACTGATCCGGGCCGACGAGCCTTGGCAGCCAAGCCGCTACGAGTTTCGCGACAAGGTCAGATGCCGGCTCAAGCTGGCGGTACAGGGGGAGATCGTCGCGGATATCGGCGACGAGGGGGAGATCCTCAAGGTGCTGCGCGATCACGACCCCAGCCAGGTCTATTACCACGTCCGTTTTCCCGGTCGCACCCTGGTGGTGCCGGAGAGTTCGCTGTTGCCGGCGGCCGGCAAAGAAACCGAAGAGGAGCCCGATGAACTCCAGTCCTGAATCCGCGCCGGAGATGCCCTTCATCCGCCTGCGGGCGGCGTTGGAGCTGTTCGGCAAAGCGCCGTTCGAGCTCGATCCGCAGCAGGCCGAGAAGGCCCGCCGCCAGGCGGCACGGGAATACGAGGTGGAAAGCCTGATCCTCAAAGCGCCGGAAGCCGCCGGCGTGGTGGCGGTGGAAGAGGAGGTGGAGCGTGCCTACGCCGAGATCGCCGGTCGTTACCAGGACGCCGCCGCTTTCGAGGCCGCGCTGGGCGCCAACGGCCTCGATCCCGCCAGCCTGCGTCAGGCGCTGGCGCGGCAATGCCGGGTCAACACGGTGCTGGAGCGGGTGACCGCCGGCGCCGACGAAGCGGAGATCGGCGACACCGAGGTGGGCATCTACTACCACAGCCATTTCGACAGCTTTCAGCAGCCGGAGCGGCGCGAGGCATTCCACATCCTCATCAGCATCAACGACGACTTTCCTGAGAACACCAAACCCAAGGCGCTGGAACGCATCGCCAAGTTGGCCGCGCGGCTGGCCCAGAAGCCCAAGCTGTTCGAGGAACTGGCCCAGCGCCATTCCGAGTGTCCCACCGCCATGCGCGGCGGTCGCATTGGCCTGGTGCGGCGCGGTCAGCTGTTCGCGCCGGTCGAGGCCGCGCTGTTCGCCTTGGAGGCGGGCCAGATCAGCACTCCGGTGGAGTCGGAGATGGGTTTCCACCTGGTGCTGTGCAAGTCGATCCAGAAACCCGAGACCATTTCCCTGAAGAAAGCCACGCCGCACATCCTCAAGGTGCTGCGGGAAGGGATGCGGGAAACCCGCCGCCGCGAATGGATCGCCAGCCTGTCGCCCGAGTCCTTCAGCTAACCGGAGCAGCCAACCATGAGTGAAAAGCCACCCGTTGCATCCGTTCCCAACCGCTGTTCCTTTTGCGGCGTCGAGCAGAGCCCCGCCACGCCCCTGATCGCCGGCGCGGAAGGTTCCATCTGCGAAGCCTGCGTGCGCCTGGCGGACCAGGTGGTCACCAACTGGGGGCGCAAGCGCATCCTGACCGAACTCCACGGCCCCATCCCCAAGCCCGCCAAGATCAAGGAAATCCTGGACGGTTATGTGGTCGGCCAGCATCTCGCCAAGGAGATCCTGGCGGTGGCGGTGTACAACCACTACAAGCGGCTCAAGCACGAGAGCAGCGACTCCGGCTTCAGCCACATGCACACCGAGGTGGAACTGGGCAAGTCCAACATCCTGCTGGTGGGGCCCACCGGCACCGGCAAGACCCTGCTGGCCTCCACTCTGGCCCGCATCGTCGGCGTGCCCTTCGTGGTGGCCGATGCCACCACGTTGACCCAGGCCGGCTATGTGGGCGATGACGTGGAGAACATCCTGGTGCGGCTGCTGGACGTGGCGGAAGGCAACGTGGGCCGGGCCGAATGGGGCATCGTCTACCTGGACGAGGTGGACAAGCTGGCGCGCAGCCCGGAGATGGCCACCAACACCCGCGACATCTCCGGAGAAGGGGTTCAGCAGGCGCTGCTGCGGCTGGTGGAAGGCGCCCAGGTCAAGGTATCGATGAAAGGCAAGCGGCGCGAGGGCGGGGAAGAAGTGGTGGTGGATACCCGCAACATCCTGTTCATCGCTGGCGGTGCCTTCCCGGGACTGGAGAAGCACGTGGCGAAGCGCTTGGCGCCCAGCAAGACCGGCATCGGCTTCCACGCCGAGCCGGTGGACGCCGGGCACAAGCCGGAGCTGGAAGAACTGCTCAATGAGACCCAGCCCAGCGATTTGCGCCATTTCGGCCTGATCCCCGAATTTATCGGCCGCTTCCCGGTCATCGCGCCGCTGGAACCCCTCGACGAGGCGGCGCTGATCCAGATTCTCACGGAGCCCAAGAACGCCCTGGTCCGCCAGTACCAGAAGCTGTTTTCCTACGAGAAGGTGGAACTGGAGTTCACCGAGGACGCCCTCAAGGCCATCGCCCAGAAGGCCATCGAGCGCGACACCGGCGCCCGCGGTTTGCGTAGCATCCTGGAGCAACTGCTGCGCAAGCCCATGTTCGAGATTCCCTCGCTGTCGGAGGTGGAACGCTGCGTGGTGGATGAGGACGTGGTGGCGGGCGTGTCAGAGGTCAAGACCGTCCCGCTGGCCTTGGAGAAGCTGATGGAAATGGCCACCGAGGCGGTCGCAGAGGAAGAAGGGCGACAGGCGGCCGGGTCTTGACGCCGCTTGCCGCTCGAAAGGAACGCACTCCTTCACGCCCCGTCGGGGCGTGAAGGAGATCTCGTGTCATCCCTTGCCGGGAATCAGGCCCACCGAACCGGGCTTGATGCGCTGGCATTTCACCGCGATATCCTGCATGCGGCACTGGTATAGCCCCTGATCCGCGCCGTTTCCCTTGCATTCCTCGCAGACCAGTTGGCCCTGGCCGCTGAGTTCGGCCAGGTGCCAGCCGTAGCCCTGCACCTCGCAAAAGGTCTTGGCGGCACGATCCACATAGTAGGCTTCGGCAGCCCGGGCGGCTGCCTGATCCTTGGCCAGGCACTTCTGATTGGGCGCCGAGTTGCCCAGAATGTCGCGATAGATGTATTCGGTCGCAACCGCCTGACCGCTGGCAGCGATCAGCAGGGCGATTCCGAAGGTGGTACTGACGATGTGGCGGAGAGTGTTGCTCATAACGATGCCTCGTGATGGTGTTTAAGGGGCCGGTCGTTGCGAGGCTCGCTCAGTATTCCCTGACGACCCGGATGTTCATGTCGCTGGTTTCGGCCAGTTGCTGCTTCGCGATCGGATCGTATTTTTCGTTTTCACTCAGCTTGACCATGCCGACGACGCCGACCAGCGCTACCGTCAGCACGCCGATGTAGATCCAGAAATGATCTTTCTGTTGGACGTGTTCATCGTTCATCGTTTTTTCCTCTGTCGGATCGGTGGGGTGTCACGCCTCGTCGTGTCGATCGGTTTCGCGGCTGCCGCGGGGACCGTAAACATGGGCAGCCTTGCAGCCGATTCTGAGGTAGTCCGGAGACCGGCTGACCGTCGGGCGAGCACAGGGAAATAGGGGTTCCCGAAGCTTCCTCCAAGGGCAGCCGCGCCGCCGGGGCGGGCGTGTGAGAGGATACTAAGGGCGAGGTGGTAGCGTGTCAATAACGTATTGCAGCGAAACCAGGCTAAGCGTGATGCGCGCTTGCCGATGCACCCCGGGAAAGGGATTTGGCGCCCAAATCGTCGGCAGGAGTGCCGGTCAGCATCCATGATGCTTCGGATCAGCGATGCCCTTCCATGGAGGGAAAGAAATCGCTCAAGCGATCCGAACGGTGCTGCCGGATTTCCGACAGCCTTGCCAAGAATCGCCGGACTTCATGGGAAAACATCATTGCGTTCATGTGGTTGTAATTCAGGCCCGTATCCTGCTTGGCAACCGGTAGCGTCGGCCCACCGTCGGGGTGGGCGGTTTCGTTGCGGGAGCGTCGAACATGTTTTCCACGGTATTTTCGCGCCTGAAGGGCTTGTCCGGATTGGGGCTGGGAGCGCCGCTGGCGGTGCTGATGATGATGGCCATGTTGGTGCTGCCATTGCCGGCGGTGCTGCTGGATCTGCTGTTTACCTTCAACATCGCCCTGTCGCTGCTGATCCTGCTGGTGGTGATCTACACCCTCAGGCCCTTGGATTTCGCGGTGTTCCCGACCGTCCTGCTGGTGGCGACCCTGCTTAGGCTCAGCCTCAACGTGGCGTCGGCACGGGTGGTGCTGCTGCAGGGACACACCGGCCCCGACGCTGCGGGGCGGGTGATCGAGGCCTTCGGCGAATTCGTCATCGGCGGCAACTACACGGTGGGCATCGTGGTGTTCATCATCCTGGTGGTCATCAACTTCGTGGTGGTCACCAAGGGTGCCGGCCGCGTGTCCGAGGTGAGCGCGCGCTTCACCCTGGACGCCATGCCCGGCAAGCAAATGGCCATCGACGCCGACCTCAACGCCGGCCTCATCAACCAGGACGAGGCCCGCCACCGCCGCAGCGAAGTGACCCGCGAAGCGGACTTCTACGGCTCCATGGACGGCGCCAGCAAGTTCGTGCGGGGCGATGCCATTGCGGGCATCCTGATCCTGTTCATCAACATCCTCGGCGGCCTCATGGTGGGCGTGATCCAGCACAATCTGGCGTTCTCCGAGGCGATGCACAACTACACCCTGCTGACCATCGGCGACGGCCTGGTGGCGCAGATTCCCTCGCTGCTGCTGTCGGTGGCCTCGGCCATCATCGTCACTCGGGTTTCCAGCAGTACCGAGGATATCGGCCAGCAGTTCAGCACCCAGTTTTTCACCGACCCCAAGCCGCTCGCCTTGAGCGGCGCGGTGGTGGGGCTGTTGGGACTGATTCCCGGCATGCCCAATCTGGCGTTCCTGACCCTGGCCTCCTCGCTGGGCGCCGCCGCTTATCTCATCGCCCAGCGGCAGAAGCAGCACGCCGCCGCGGAGGCGGAGCGCGCAGTGCCCAAGCCGACGGTGCCGGAAGTCAAGGAACTGGGTTGGGACGACGTGCAGCCGGTGGATCTGATCGGCCTGGAAGTGGGTTACCGGCTGATTCCCCTGGTGGACAAGAACCAGGGCGGCCAGCTGATGCAGCGCATCAAGGGGGTCCGCAAGAAACTGTCGCAGGACCTGGGCTTTCTGGTGCCGTCGGTGCACATCCGCGACAACCTGGATCTGACCCCCAACGCCTATCGCATCACCCTGCTGGGGGTCACCGTGGGCGAGGCCGAGGTGCTGCCGGAGCGGCTCATGGCCATCAATCCCGGCCGGGTGTTCGGCAGCCTCAAGGGGGTGGAGGGCAAGGATCCGGCGTTCGGGCTTGATGCCATCTGGATCGAGCCGGACCAGCGCGACCACGCCCAGACCCTGGGCTATACGGTGGTGGATCCCGGCACCGTGCTGGCCACCCATTTGAGCCATCTTCTGCAGACCCACGCCCATCAGCTGTTCGGCCATGAGGAGGCGCAGCAGCTGCTGGAGACTCTGGCCCGCAGCGCGCCGAAGCTGGCGGAAGACCTGGTGCCGAAGACCCTGCCGTTGAGCGTGGTGGTGAAGGTGCTGCAGAATCTGCTGCAGGAGCACGTGCCGCTGCGGGACATCCGGACCATCGCCGAAACTTTGGCGGAGTTTGGTGCCCGGACCCAGGATCCCGCCATTTTGACGGCGGTCGTGAGGGCCTCCCTGGGGCGGCTCATCGTCCAAAAGATCAACGGGATAGAGAAAGAAGTCCCGGTCATGACGCTGGATCCGGACCTGGAACAGTTGTTGCAAAAGATATTGCAGGCATCGGGACAAGACGCTGCCGGGATCGAGCCGGGGCTGGCAGACCAGATCCACAAGGCCCTGGAAGAGAAGACCCAGAAGCAGGAAATGGAAGGCCGTCCGGCCATCCTGCTGGTGTCGTCCCAGATCCGGCCGTGGCTGGCGCGCTTTGTCAAGCACACGATCGCGGGGCTCAACGTCCTGGCCTACAACGAGATTCCCGAAGACAAGCAGGTCAAGGTGGTGGCCACCATTGGCCAGCGGGCATGACCACTGAGGTGGGGCTATGAAAATCAAACGTTATTTCGCACCGGACATCAAACAGGCGATCCGTATGGTGCGGGAGGAACAAGGGCCTGATGCGGTCATTCTGTCCAACCGGAATGTCGACGGCGGCGTCGAGATCGTCGCGGCCCGCGATTTCGACGAGCAGACGGTGATGGCCCAGGAGCCTGAGCTCGCGGCGCGCCAGGAACGTCCTGCGGCAGCCCCGGCTGCCACGCGATCTGGCCGGCAGCTGACCGAGTCCCAGCGCCGTGCCGAAGAGGTTTTCCAGGAAGCATTGAGCGGTCTCAAGCCCGAGCCGACGGCGGCTCGGCCGCAGCCGGAACCGCGTCCGGCTACCCGGCCGCAGGTCCAGGCTGCTCCCCGCCCCCCGCAGCCCGCACCGCGTCGGGTTGAAGAGAGTCGCCCCGCACCCCAGCTCCCGGTCGCTGCGGAAACCGATTTCGCCACCACCAAGGCCTTGCTGGATCTGCAAAAGGAGATGCGGCAGATGCGACGGGTGATGGACGCCCATTTTTCCACTTCGGCTTGGGAGGGTTCGGCCCGTTCCGCCCCGACCCGGCTGGACCTGTTGCGGCGGCTGAGCGGCTACGGTTTCTCCAAGAAGCTGCGCCTGCCGATCGCCAACCGACTCGGCAGCGTGGAAGATCTGGAACTGGCCTGGCAGGGCAGCCGGGACCTGTTGGCCAGCCAACTACCGGTGGTGGAGGACAATTTGTTGGATTATGGCGGCATCGTCGCGCTGGTGGGACCGACCGGGGTCGGCAAGACCACCACCATCGCCAAGCTGGCGGCCCGTTTCCGCCTCAAGCACGGCCCCCGCCAGGTAGCCTTGATCACCACCGACACCTACCGCATCGGCGCCCACGACCAACTGTCGACCTATGGCCGCATCTTGGATGTGCCGGTGCGCACCGCCGCCAACGGCGAGGAATTGCGGTCCATCCTGTCCGGTTTTTACGACAAGCGGCTGGTTCTCATCGACACGGCCGGCATGGGACCCCGCGATCTGCGACTGGCCGAGCAGTTCCGGGTCTTGCGCCAGGACGACATTCCCATCAAGCCTTACCTGGTGCTGTCGGCGGCCAGTCAGAGCCGGACCCTGACCGAGGCGATCCGGGCTTTCGCCGGTTTCGCGCCGAAGGCGTCCATTCTTACCAAGCTGGACGAAACCGCCTGCCTGGGGTCGGCCCTGTCCACCGTGATGGAACAGCAACTGCCGCTAGCCATGGTCACCGACGGCCAGCAGGTGCCTGAGGATCTTCACCCGGCGCGAACTCATCTATTATTAGAACGCTGCTTCGCCGAGCCTCTTGACGAGTTCGAGGAAGACTCCGGGGCGTCGGCCGGACCGTTCCGATTCGACGATTGGGTGGCGCAGGCACATGTTTAACTCCGATCAGGCAGCAGGAATTCGCAAGATGATTCAGCCAAAGCCGGTGCGGGTCCTGGCCGTCGCCAGCGGCAAGGGCGGCGTCGGCAAGACCAACGTATCCATCAATCTGGGATGTTGCCTCTCCAACTTGGGCCGCACGGTGGCACTGATGGATGCCGACATGGGCCTGGCCAACGTGGACGTGCTGTTGGGACTGCAGCCCAAGTACAACCTTTCCCACGTGCTGAGCGGAGAGCGCACCTTGGAGGAAATCATCGTGGTTGGCCCCGCCGGGTTGCGAGTGGTTCCGGGCGCTTCCGGGATCCAGCGCATGGCTGAGCTTTCGGCGGCGGAGCAGTCCGGGGTGATCAGCGCCTTCGGCGCCATCGGCGAGGACATCGATGTCCTGATCGTCGATACCGCCGCCGGCATCTCCAACGGGGTAGTGACCTTTACCCGGGCCTGTCAGGACATCATTTTGGTGGTGTGCGACGAGCCGACCTCGCTGACCGACGTGTACGCCTTCATCAAGCTGATGAACCGGGACTACGGGATTTTCCGCTTTCAGATTCTCGCCAACATGGTGCGCGACGAGCGCCAGGGGCGTCAGCTTTTCGACAAGCTCAGCCTGGTGACGGACCGCTATCTGGACGTGACGATTAATTACCTGGGCGCCATTCCCCAGGACGACAATCTGCGCAAATCGGTGCAGAAGCAGACCCCGGTGTCGCTGTTGTTTCCCCAAAGCAAATCGGCGGAAGCATTCCGCAATTTGGCCCGCAAGGTCGACTCGCTCCCCATGGCGAGCCAGGCCAGTGGTAGACTCGAATTTTTCGTGGAGCGAATGATCCAGTTCAGCCGCGCGGTCCATGCATGAATGCCATCGGCGCTTACCAAGCGATGCAAGCCCCCAGCCTGGATTACCTGGTCCGGGAGCATGCGCCCTTGGTCAAGCGCATCGCCTACCATCTGCTGGCGCGGTTGCCGCCGTCGGTGCAAGTTGATGATCTGATCCAGGCCGGCATGGAAGGCCTGCTGGAATCTGCCCGCCATTACGATCCCAGTCAGGGCGCCAGCTTCGAGACTTACGCCGGCATCCGCATCCGCGGCGCCATGCTGGACGAGCTGCGGCGCTACGATTGGACGCCGCGCTCGGTGCACCGCAAGGCACGGGAAGTGGCCGAGGCGATGCGCGACATCGAGGTGCGAACCGGCCGTGACGCCCGCGACGGCGAAGTGGCCGAGCGGCTGAGCATTTCCGTCGCCGAGTATCACCAGATCCTCCAGGATGCCCAGAGCAGCCGGGTGTTTAGCATCGACGAACTGCTGGAAAGCGGGGACTCGGTGTTGGACGAATGCGCCGACAATCGCGACGGCCCCATCGAACAATTGACCGAAATCGGCTTTACCCAGGCCCTTGCCGATGCCATCGCCGGATTGCCCGAACGGGAGCGGCTGGTGGTGTCGCTGTATTACGAGGAAGAGCTGAACCTCAAGGAAATCGGTGCCGTGTTGGGCGTCAGCGAATCCCGGGTTTGTCAAATACAGAGCCAGGCCATGCTGCGCTTGCGCGGCCGCATGGCCGAATGGCTGGATGTCGATCCAGGCTCAGCCAGACCAAAATCCAAGAAACGGGAGGGGCGGGGGGCAGCCTGACGCCTTGCCATCGCCTCGTATCGGCCTTAGCCCATGGACCCATTAAGCATCATCGGCATCATCCTTGGCTTGGGCGCCGTCTTTGGCGGCAACATGCTGGAAGGTGGCCATATCAGTTCGCTGATGAATGGGCCGGCCTTCGTCATCGTGTTCGGAGGCACGCTGGGGGCGGTGTTGCTGCAGACGCCGCTACCGATCTTCCTGCATGCCCTGAAAACGCTTCAGCGGGTGTTCAAGCCGCCGGCCGTCGACCAGGAGGGGCTGATCAAGAAAGTCGTCAGCTGGAGTACCCTGGCCCGCCGCGAAGGCCTGCTGGGATTGGAAAACATGATCGCGGCCGAGCCGGATTCGTTCGCCCGCAAGGGCCTGCAGTTGCTGGTGGACGGCAATGAGCCCGAGGTGATCCGCGACAGCCTGGAGGTGGAGATGACCACCCGCCAGGAATGGGATGTCCAGGCCTCCAAGGTGCTGGAAGGCATGGGCGGATTTTCCCCCACCATCGGCATCATCGGCGCGGTGATGGGCTTGATCCATGTCATGCAGAACCTGTCCGACCCCAGCAAGCTGGGGGCGGGCATTGCGACGGCGTTCGTCGCCACCATTTACGGGGTGGGGCTGGCCAACCTGCTGTTCATCCCCATCGCCAACAAGCTCAAGTCGGTTGCGCTCCATGTCAACCAGGGCCGGGAGTTGTTGCTGGAGGGGGTGATCTCCATCGCCGAAGGGGAGAATCCCCGTAACATCGAGATGAAACTGTCCGGGTTCATGATGGAACAG
Organism: Methylococcaceae bacterium; assembly: GCA_012026715.1. Taxonomy (GTDB): domain Bacteria; phylum Pseudomonadota; class Gammaproteobacteria; order Methylococcales; family Methylococcaceae; genus VEPB01. The sequence continues at coordinate 33,614 of VEPB01000346.1, forward strand.
CAAACCGCCAAGGCCGCGAAGCCGCCTCCCGCCAAGCCGAAAAAATGAGCCGCCGTCGCAAGCAAGGTCACGAGGAGCACGTCAACCTGGAACGTTGGCTGGTTTCCTACGCCGATTTCATCACCCTGCTGTTTGCCTTTTTCGTGGTGATGTATTCCATTTCCTCGGTCAACGAAGGCAAGTACCGGGTGCTCTCCGATACCTTGAGCCGCGCTTTCGATCCCAAAACGTCGGCAGGGGATAAAACGATGGCCAAAGACATCGTCCAGGACGGATTGCGCCCGGGTCGCGACATGGCGCAGCTTCCCATCGACGAAAAGCTGGTCCCGGACAATCCAGCGGTCATTGAACAGAACGGCAAGCCGGGCGAGGATGAGGCTCAGCTGGCCAGGGTGGCTGAGGAGCTGAATCAGGTCTTGGCCCCGTACATTCAGGATGACCTGATCAATATCAAGCGCGATAAGGCCTGGCTCGAAGTGGAAATGAAGAGTGGACTGCTGTTCGCTTCCGGCAGCGCCAGTCTTTCAACCGAATCTGTTCCCATGCTGGATAAGCTGGCGGCAATCTTCAAGGAAATTCCCAACGCGATTCAGGTGGAAGGGCATACCGATAACCGCCCCATCAATACTCGCGAGTTTCCCTCCAACTGGGAACTGTCGGCTGCCCGTGCCGCCAGCGTGGTGCATCAGTTGATGCGGGCGGGGGTCGACCCGGTGCGCATGGGGGCCTTATCCTATGGCGAATACCACCCCTTGGTGGATAACGGTAGTGAGGAGGGGCGCTACCAGAATCGGCGGGTGACCATCGTGCTGCAAGCCCAGTCGATGGCACGTTACAAGCTGCCGAGCGACAGCCAAGCCGGTTCGGTTCCACCGCCGCCCATCACGCCCGTCCCGGCCAAGCCGCCCGTATTGGGACGCTGAGAGGGAATTCTCGATAGCCACCCGGTCCATGGCGGCGCTTCCCCGGCAACTGCGGCGGGGACCGGAAGTGGTGGGTAACCAAAAACGCAAGATAGAGTATTCCCTGCGACCATGCTCATGGACAACCTGATTCCCTTGATCGTTTCCCTGGCTGCCTTCCTGGCAATTGCATGGCTTGCCCGAACCGTGGCTTCCGGACGGCGCGAAGTGAATCAGTTGCGCAGCCAGCTGCAGCAACTGTCCGCTCAGCTGGCCGAACAGGGCATGGAATTGGACGGTCTTTGCGCCGCGGGCGTGCACTTGGACCGTCACCTGATCGACCAGGGCGGTCGTCTCAGGGATTGTGCCGAGAGATTGGCTACATTGCAGTCCCAGGAATCGGCCAACTCGCCTTATCATGCCGCCATCGAGATGATCCGGAAGGGGGCTGAGGCCGCCGAGGTTGCCCAGCAGCTCGGCATCTCCCTATCGGAAGCTGAATTGCTGGTGCGCCTGCATCGCATGGGTTGAGCGCGCCCTTCGCCGCCGCGAGTGGCTAAACCAGGCCGGTACCCGGCGGTCAGACCGGGTCAGGCCCGGCCACTGCCGGGCCATCGTCTTGCAAACGGCGTGTCGGTGGAATTTGGTCCAGTCCGTTTGCATCGTCAAATCCGTTCTCCCATCAGCCACGCTCGACGGACGCCGTTGGCGGCGATCGCCTGCGCGCAGATTGAAACGCAGCCGGACTAAGACTCCTTGAGTCTTGCCATCGGACATCACCAAGAAACCAATTACAGGGCGGAACGGAGTCTGCCCCCATTAATCGCCAGGGCGCACGGATGTATTAAGCCTGGACCATCCTTGATTCCTGGCCCCCGGCATTCCCTTCCGGGGTGACGAGGTAATCCTTAATTTGAGGAAGCGCTGAATAAATCCTTCCGGGATTTCTCAGCGTCCGTCGCCGAAAGCCCGGTTTCCCGGTGCCTCAGAAAATCAGCGTCTCCTTGACGGCACCACCCATCCATCCCCGTCTTCGTCGGCTTTGGCCGCCCACCACCACCACCCGACAGTCGCTTCGCCGAACGTGGCGCCACGCTGCCATCGGTCGCCCTAAACCCGACTGTTACCGTTTCTTAAAACAGTTGTAACAAAGGCCCCGTATCGTGTGCCGCGAAAGGAATCGCAAGGGACAGGCCGGAATCCCCTCACCGGCGACAAACCTAAGCGTCGGCGCCAGGAGCGGCGCACCAGGAAGTAGAAGTTGTATCGCCACACTCGTCGCGAGACGGGGCCGGAAAGCCACGGGTCTTGGAAAAAGACGGCCGGGTTGCATGAAGCGAGGCTAGAACCTTTCCTTTCCTGTCAACCGGGGGTTCGATGGACCGAAGGTCGGGCGGGAGTGTTCGGACTACATCAATCTACCTATCGAGGGTTACTCATGAAAGTTAAAGCTCTTGTCGCCGGTTTGCTGCTGGCTGCAGCCGGTACGTCCCACGCGGCTCTGATCGCCAATGGCGTCACTGAAGTGCACGGTGGAACCCCGGCTGGCGTCGGCCCTACCGCTGACGTTACCCACGGCGGCGACCTGTTCCTGGTGGTCTTGGACGAGACCAACGGCAACACCTATTTTCAGAACCTGAACACCGACATGGTCGCGTTCAAGAACACGTTGTCGCTGTCCAACCAGAGCTTCGCCATCGACGCGCTGGGGCAGCCCTTCCTGTCCTCCGCCACCGACACCTACCACTGGGCGGTGTTCGCCGACAACAGCCTGCGCGGTGTGGTCCAGACTCGCGCCGGGGTTACCAATTACGGCAACGTCGCTGACTGGGGTTTCCTCACCACCGGTGGCAACACCGGCACAGCGGCCGGATTTGCTGTCACTAACGTCAATGTCTCCGACGTAGTCAACACCAAGCTGCCGCAGAACGTGATCGCCAACGCCAACACCGGCCTGGCCCTGAGCGGCACCAACTCCGCTGTTTTCCTGCCGGGCGATCTGGCCGATTTCAGCAAGCAGGGCGGCAGCCTGGCTGCTAGCCAGATCTTCAACGGCACCCAGACCAATGCGGCCTTCAGCGCTGCCGGCAGCGACATCTCCACCTTCTGGTATGTCAGCTACGACGCCTTGCATAAGCCCAATTTCCCAACGGTCAACCTGCTGGGCAACTTGACCCTCACCACCAACCAACTGAGTTTCGCCACCGCCCACGTCAGCAATGTTCCGGTTCCCGCCGCCATTTGGCTGTTGGGTTCGGCCCTGGCCGGTTTCGCGACCGTCGCCCGCCGCGAAAAGAAGGCCTGATCCACCCCGTGCACCCCGTCTCCGGCGGGGTGCACTCGTTTACGACACACCGAGGAAATAGCAATGCGCAAGAACCATCTCTCCCTGGCCGTGACCGCCGCCCTGCTGGCCGGCGCTCAGGGCGCCAATGCCGCTTATACGTCCGGTACCACTCCTGACCTGGAGATCTACATTTCCGGCGCTTCGGCCCAGGACAAGGGCATCGACTTGCTGATCCGCAATGTCTTGCAGGTCAACGACGGCAACCTGGTCAAGTTCATCGACGTCGGCACCGCGGCCGGCACCCAGGTGGGCAAGGCCCAGACCGCCTGGACTTTCACCCTGGACAAGGCCAAGGTAACCGGCCTGACCATCACCGGCAGCGCCGCCGGCGGCAACCCCATCGTCACCGTCCACAAGTACTCCAGCGGCGGTTCCTTCAACGGCATCGGTCCCCTGTTGGGCTCCAATCCCAGCAACGTGCCGACCTCGCTGTCTTACATGGCCATTAGCGCCGCCAACTGCAACGCCAGCTTCCAGTGCAACACCAGCGGTGCCGGCGCCACGGTCAGCAAGATCCCCGACCTGGGCGTGGCCGACGTCAACACCGAGATGTTCCAGGGCCTGAACGTGCCGACGGGTACCGCGGTACCGCCGGTCGCCAAGGCATCCACCCTGCTGAACGAAAAGGAAGCCGCTGGCGTCGCGTTCGGCATCGTGGTCAACAACAACCTGTATAACGCGCTGCAGGACGCCCAGATCGCCAACGGTCAGATCGTTCCTCCGGCCGGCGGTTGCCCGCAGGCTGCCCAGACCGGCGGCAACACCAGCTTCCTGCCCGCCACCGGCGGGACCAGCCCGGTTTCCGGCTACGGCACGGCGGTCGGCGACGATACCTGCATGCCCAGCCTGAGCAAGGCCCAGGTCACGGCCCTGCTGGGTGGTGACATCGCAAGCTGGGAGAAGATCCAGGTGCGCGTCGGAGCCGCCAATAAGCCGCTGACCGATGCTTCCTTTGATCCCGGTGTGACCTCCGGCATCCTGGGTGGCGTGGCCCCTGTCGTGCATTGCACCCGCGTGGCCGGTTCGGGCACCAAGGCCACGGCCAACGCCGTGTTCCTCAATGCGCCCTGCACCGCGAACGGTGAACCGCCTGCCACCGCCTACGACGTGACTAACGGCCCTGCCGTGATGCAGATGTCAGGCTCCGGTGGCGTCGAGAGCTGCCTGTCGGATGCCGACAACGCCACGTCCACGGCGACCGACGTCAACCTGCACAATGTCGGTTTGGACTTCGGTTCCAAATTCTGGGCCTTCGGCATCCAGAGCACCGAAAACAATGCGGCTCTGACCAAGCCCTATCGCTTCGTGAAGATCGCCGGCTATGCCCCGACCATCAAGAACACGGCCGAAGGCAAGTACATCGACTGGTCCGAGCAGGCTTTCGTGTGGCGCAAGGACTTCAGCACCGGCACTTGGAACACTGCCGCCAACAAGCCGCAGCGCCTGGCCGTCCTGACCCAGATCGCCAACAGCACCGGCTCGCCCTCCGTGGTCGCCAGCCTGAATGCCGGCTTCAACCACGGCTTCGGCCAGGCCGGTCTGTTGGCCCTGGCCAGCAACGGCTTCGCCCAGACCATTCCGTTCGTGGCCACCAATCCGGTGACGGCGTGGACCCACAAGGCCGGCACCGTGCTCGACAACTGCCGCGCTCCGACCCACAACAATACCGACCAGCTGTGGGATCTGAAGTAATCACCCAGGCGTTTTGAACGGACTAGATTGCGCGATATGGATGATTGAGGGGTCGCCGACGGTGGCCCAGGGATGGGCCAGGGATCCCAGGGATCGGGCCAGGGATCCGAAGGACACCGGAGCGGTGGCGCAAGCCGCCGTTCCCTATTTTTGATGAGCCGCGATTTCGCCGGAGCGCAGGCGCAGCGGCAGACTGTTTCAGATGACCAACGAGAACAAGCCTTGTCGATCCTGAGGGTCGACAGATCATGAATTGTGCAGGCCGACATTCGACATGAATGGCTCGGCTTTTTGCGTTACTCCGGATACCCACTTCCATGACCACCTTTCCACCGCCGCGCAGGACCCTGTCGCGGGGTCTGCTGCCGCCGGGACTGCCAATCGCCTGGTGTGCCTTTTTTATTCCCGCTGTCGCTATTGCCCCCCGGCGCCTGCTGATCTTGCTGGGCGGATTGCTGTGGCTGATCGCGTCTCCGGTTCAAGCGAATCCGGTCAAATCGGCGGACGCCCACCAAGCGGCGGCCGAGCCCCAGTTCGACCTGTGGGAAATCCGGGTGGACGGCAACAGCGTCCTGGAAACCGGAGAAATCGAAAAGACCGTCTATCCCTTCCTCGGTCCCGGCAAGACCATCGACACCGTGGAGCAGGCGCGCCAGGCGCTGGAAGCCAAGTACCGTGAGCGGGGCTATCAGACGGTGATCGTGGAGATTCCCGAACAGGACGTGGTGGAGGGCGGGGTGTTCCTCAAGGTGGTGGAAGGCACCATCGAACGCCTGAAGGTGACCGGCTCCCGCTACTACTCTCTGGGCAAGATCCGCGAAGGGGTGCCGGCCCTGGCGGAGGGCCAGGTCCCCAATCTGGCCAAGGTGCAGGAGCAGGTGGGCGAGCTGGCCAAGCAGTCCGGCGACCGCAGCATCACGCCGGTATTCCGTGCCGGTTCCACGCCTGGCAAGATGGAGGTGGAGCTGAAGGTGAAGGACGAGTTGCCGCTCCACGGCAGCGTCGAGATGAACGGCCGCAATACCGAGAACACCTCCCGCAGCCGACTGTCGGCGTCACTGCGCTACGACAACCTGTGGCAGCGGTTTCATTCGGCTTCGCTGAGCTACCAGGTCTCGCCGGAAAACTATGATGAAGTCGAGGTCTGGTCCGGCACCTATGTAATGCCCACCGGCATCGCCGACACCCGGCTGGCCATGTACGGCATCGGCATCGCTTCCAACACCCAGCTGGGCGCCAGTGTGGGCGGGCTGTCGGTGGTCGGCACCGGCTACATCTTCGGCGCCCGCCTGGTGAAGCCCCTGGATTCGGTGGACAACTTCATCCACAGCCTCAGCGTCGGCTTCGACTACAAGGATTTCAACCAGGGCCTCTCCCTGGTCGGGCAGGATACTCAGCAAACCCCCATCACCTATGTGCCGTTCCAGATCGGCTATGACGCTTCCTTGCGGGGCGACGGCTGGGTAACCACGGCGAGCACGGCGGCCCACTTCTCCATCCGCGGGCTCGGCAACGACCAGAGTGAGTTCGACGATGGCCAGGGCGGCGGCAAGCGCTTCGGATCCCGTTCCAACTTTTTCTTTTTCACCGGCGATCTGAAGCATCAGCACCAGCTGCCTTACGACACCCTGGTGACACTGCGGGCCGGCGGCCAGATCACCGATTCGCCGCTGATCAGCAACGAGCAGTACGCCCTCGGTGGACCGGGCACCGTGCGCGGCTACCACCAGACCCAGCAGCTGGGCGACCACGGCGTCAACCTGTCGCTGGAGCTGACCAGCCCCAGCCTGGTTCCGGCCGAATGGGAGGCGGCCCAAAACCTGCGCGCACTGGTGTTCTTCGACTGGGGTTATCTGTGGATCAAGAACGCGCTGTCGAGCCAAGCTTCCCACTACCAGCTGGCAGCCCCCGGAGCCGGTTTGCGGCTGCGCATGCTCAAGCACCTTGTGGGCGAGCTGGATTGGGCATATCCCCTGTACCGCCAGGGCACTGTCGATCCCGGCAACCAGCGTGTCGATTTCCGGTTGGCCTATGAGTTCTAGCCTCCCGCTGCTCCCCATGAACCCTTTCGTAGGATGGGTAGAGCGCAGCGAAACCCATCGAAAGGAACGCAACGACTTCCGGTCGAAGCCCCTGCCTCCGGCTCGGCCGGATGGTGGGTTACGACGCGCGCAGCAGCGGTCGAGGTTGCCGGGCGCGTTCTCGGATGCGCGTCTAACCCACCCTACGGGCTGTACCGGTAGATCGCAGCGAAACCCATCAAATGGGGCGCAGCGACTTCCCGCCGAAGCCCCTGCCTCCGGCCCGGCCGGATGGCGGGTTACGACGCGCGCAGCGGCAGTCCGGGTTGCTGGGCGTGCTCCTGGATGCGCGTCTAACCCGCCCTAACGGGCGTTGAACATCAACCCCTCCCGCAGGAAGAGGGGCTAATGAATTGATCGATTGATGAGAGCTCACCCATGACCAAGTCCACCCAAAATCGTCCGAACCGGCCCGGCCAGACCGTGGTGCGCCAAAAGGCCCTGATCGCAGCCATCCGCGCGGCCATTGCCGGCGGCGTGTTTGTCCAGCCGGCAATGGCTGCCGAGCATTCGCCGCTGCCGGTTCCGGTGCAGGCCATGGATCACCTGGGGCGGCTCGGCAACGTCAACGCGGCGCTGAACGCGGCCGGCAACAAGATGACGATCAACCAGCTGACCAACAAGGCCATCATCGACTGGAAGTCGTTCGACATCGATCACGGCTACGCGGTGCAGTTCAAGCAGCCCAACGCCGCCTCGGTGGCCCTCAATAATATCGGCAACACCGGCAGCCCCAGCCAGATCTTCGGCAGCCTCAGCGCCAACGGGCAGATTTACCTGGTCAACCAGAACGGCTTCGTGTTCGGCAAGGGTTCCCAGGTCAACGCCAGCGCGCTGGTGGCCACGAGCCTGGGCATCAGCGACGACGCCTTCAAGCGCGGCATCACCAAGGTGTTCGATCAGACCAAGAATGCTGCCCTGAAAGGCGACAGCGAGGTCTTCATCAAGGACGAGGCGGGCAACTACGTCCTCGACAAAAATCATCAGAAAATACCGATCCGCATCTTTGTGCAGGATGGCGCCACCATCACCGGGGCGAAGGACGCCAAGGGCGCGGTGGAAGCGGGAAACCGGGTGATCCTGGCGGCGCCGGTGGTGGACAACGAAGGCACCATCAAGACCCCGGAAGGCCAGACCATCCTGGCGGCGGCCCAGGACAAGGTCTATTTGCAGGAAGCCAACGGCGATCCCAATTTGCGCGGCCTGCTGGTGGAAGTAGGCACCGGCGGCACCGTGGAGAACGTGGGCAAGGTGCTGGCCGACCGCGGCAACGCCAGCCTGATCGGTTTCGCCGTCACCCAGAACGGGCTGGTCTCGGCGACCTCGTCGGTCAGCCTCAACGGTTCCGTCCGGCTGCTGGCGCGGGAAGGTCTGGCGACCACCGAAGGGAAAAAGGGTCCGGTCATAATTGGCGCCAGCAACGTGCGCGGCGACGGCAGCAAGCCGGAAGACCATGCTACCGTGAAATTGGGGGTCAACAGCGTCACCCAGGTGCTGCCCGATGCCGACAAGTCGGCGACCGCCGTGGATGCCCAGGA
>VEPB01000106.1 GCA_012026715.1 Methylococcaceae bacterium
GCCCTCACCCTAGCCCTCTCCCGCGGGGAGAGGGAAGTAAGGGCCAGCGCCCGCAGGAGGGATCGACGAGAACAAACCCGGCGCCCCGGCTGCGCCCTACCATCCACTCGAAACGGGAGAAGACCATGCAACAGTTCGAAAAACACAAGACCTGGATGATCCTGGGCCTGGCCGCCCTCACCGTGGCCGGCTTCGTGGCCCTGCGCAGCCCGGCCGGTTTCGCCAATCCCACCGAGACTGCAACCGCGGTAACCGATGAGACCACGGACGGAAACTGCGGACACTGTATCTCGCAAACAGGGAGTACCGTCGATTGCTACAAGCCCACCAATCGCTACACCTGTGCCTCCCAGGCGACCCTGTGTAAGACCGGTTCGATCTGCCAATAACGGTTCTCCGCCCTTGCCGGGCGGTTCCCCGCACCCGCGGCGGCGCCCGCAATCCACCCGGAACCAGAATTCCGGCATTTTCGTCTGCTTTCCACGCTCCGCGTGGGAAGCAAAGTGACATCGCCCGGGCATGGGCTCTTCGTGCCCAACATTCCTCCGGTGGGTTCTGGATCGTTGGGCAACGCTGCGCTCTTGCCGAACCTACGGGGCTGACGGAGAAAGCCCCGAAATCACGCTCCGTCCGGCTTTCCCTGCGGCCGCGTGCTCAGGCAAACGCTGGCCAGACGAACTTCATCCCGATCAGCATCAGCAGCGATGCCAGTGCCGGCCGCAGCACCCGCTCGGGCACCCGGGCGCTCAAGTGGCTGCCGATCCAGATGCCCGGCACCGAGCCGATCAACAGGCTCCCCAGCAGGGCGAAATCGACGTTGCCCATGTGCAAGTGGCCGAGGCCCGCTACCGCGGTGAGGGGAATGGCGTGGGCCAGGTCGGTGCCGCCGACGCGCACCGTCGGCAGGCGCGGATAGAGGTAGAACAGCGCCACCGTGCCCAGCGCTCCGGCGCCGATGGAGGAGAGGGTGACCAGGACCCCCAGGACGAAACCGGTGAGTACGGTGGCGGGGGTCTGCCAGCGGTCGAAGCGGCCCGGGTCGTGGCTGTCGCTCTCCAGCCCCGCCTTGACCAGACGGTTGCGGAAGATCAGGGCCAGGGCGGTGAGGATCAACGCGACCCCCAAGGCCAGGGTGATGACCGACGAGGCGGTCGATTTTTGGATGCCCAGATATTCCAGCGAGAGCACCACGCCGATGGCGGCGGGGATGCTGCCCAGGGACAGGTTGCGGACGATGCGCCAATCTACCGAGCCGTGGTTGCGGTGGTGTACTATCACTCCGCCCGATTTGGTGATGGAAGCGAACAGCAGATCGGTGCCGACCGCGGTGGTGGGGGCGAAGCCGAACAGGAAGACCAGCAGGGGGGTCATCAGCGAGCCGCCGCCGACGCCGGTCAAACCCACCAGCAGGCCGACCGAGAGGCCGGACACGATGTAGGCGATAGTCATGGAGTCTCCGTCGAGGTCCTGTAGGTCAGGTGGCGCCATTGTACCCAGGATGATGCGCAAGAACAGAATAATAAACGTCTATCCATAGCCAAAATTAGAATAAGGCGCTGCCCTTAGCCCACGGTCTGCAAACGCCGGTACGCATCGGCAGCGAGATTTCGCTGACGTTTGCCGGATGTGGGAAGGGGAAGGGTGCCGCGGGAGGAGCGATGCTGAACGGTTTGATGTTGTTGGGGGGCTTGGTCCTGCTGGTGGCTGGGGCGGAGGCGCTGGTGCGGGGTGCCAGCAAGCTGGCCGGCACCTTTGGCATTTCGCCGCTGGTGATCGGTTTGACCGTGGTGGCTTTCGGCACCAGTTCGCCGGAACTGGCCGTCAGCGTCAGTTCCGCATTGGCCGGCGAGGCCGACCTCGCTGTCGGCAACGTGGTCGGCAGCAATATTTTCAATGTGCTGTTCATCCTGGGGCTATCGGCCCTGGTGGCGCCGCTGTCGGTGGCCCAGCAGTTGGTGCGGCTGGACGTTCCCATCATGATCGCGGTCTCCATCCTGATGCCCGTGCTCGGCATGGACGGGCGGATCGGCCGGGTCGACGGACTGATCCTGTTCGCGCTGATGCTGGGTTACACGGTGTTTCTAGTGCGCCAGAGCCGGCAGGAGAGCCGCGAGGTACAGGAGGAATACGCCCGCGAATACGCCGTGGGAGAGGAAGAAAAGACGCCGCGCGCCCAGGGCATCGATCTGGCCTATGTGGGCGGTGGGATCGCGCTGCTGGTGCTGGGCTCGCGCCTGCTGGTGGCGGGCGCCGTGGGAATTGCTCAGGTGTTCGGCGTCAGCGAACTGGTCATCGGCCTGACCATCGTCGCCATGGGCACGTCAGCGCCGGAGCTGGCGACCTCGGTGGTGGCGAGCCTGAAGGGCGAGCGCGATATCGCCGTGGGCAACGTGGTCGGCAGCAACATCTTCAATATCCTGGTGGTGGTCGGGCTGACCGGCACGGTGTCCCCGGAGGGCATACCGGTGGCGACGGAGGTGTTGCGATTCGATCTCCCCGTCATGGTCATGGTGGCGCTGGCCTGCGCCCCGGTATTCTTCACCGGGATGACCATCGCCCGCTGGGAGGGCGGATTGATGCTGGCCTACTACCTGGCATACCTGGCTCACTTGGTGCTGGCCGCGGTGCGACACCCGGCATTGCCGGACCTGGACGGCGTGGTACTGTCGGCGATGCTGCCCGCTTCACTGCTGGCCCTGCTGGTCCTGTACCGGCGTCCGCTGCCGGCCGGCAACGGTTGAGCCGGCGCCGGGGAATGGGCCGATGCCGATGATCCTGCTGAAGCTGATCGTCACCGCGGCCATCATCGTCGCTGCCGCCGAACTGGCCAAGCGTTCCCTGTGGCTGGGGGCGCTGCTGGTCAGCCTGCCGCTGGTCTCCATTCTCTCCATGACTTGGCTTTACCTGGATAGCCGAGATTCCGAGCGGGTGGGGGCCTACGCCCGCGAGATCCTCTATTTGGTGCCCTTGTCCCTGGTGTTTTTTCTGCCGTTCGTGGCCGAGCCTCGGACCCATTGGCCATATTGGGTTAATCTCGGCTGCGGTCTGGCGCTGCTGGCGGCGGTCGTCAGCGTGGCAGGTTATTGGCGCGGCGGCTGATCCGGTCAGCAAATGGCTCAGTGGACGACGGTCGCCGTCCATGTGCGCAGCGGGAAACCGCCGGCGGGCAGTTCGCGGCAAAACGGCGCTTCGGTCGCCTCCACCAGAACGAATCCGGCGCCGGTCCAGGCCCAGTTGTGGGCGCTTCCGCAATCGCCCAGCCCTCGGCCTTTGGCGTACGATGCCAGGATGCCATCCTCGAACTGAGCTTCACTGATGGTGTCTTCGCTTCCTCCCCATTCGCTGGGAAATTGAACCGGCTCGGGTTTATGGGGTGGCTTCGCCGAGGCGATCCAGGCGCTGGAACTGCCTTGATAGGCACCGCGCATGCATTCCCTCAGGACCAGTACCCGGTCCGCCGAAAGCCAGGCGATTTGGGTGAAAGGATCGCTTTCATCCGGCATCTCGGTCCAGCAGTCGCGTTCTTGGACCTCCTTCAACACCGCAGCGATCAGGGCGCTGCCTTCAGCCGGTTGAGGCGGCAGTTTCGCCACTTTGACCAACGGTGTCGGCTTGGCTGGCGGGACCGCCGAATCGGGTTTTGGACCTTTCTTGATCAGGGCGGTCGCGGTGCCGACCCGCCCTTGCTGATCGTCCATATAGAGCAGCGCCGCTTTGATGCCCGCCAGGGAGAGGGTCCAGTGCGCGTGGCCGTCGGTGACTTCCGCCGCCGGAGCATCTCGCAGGGCGGGGATCAGTTGGCCGATTTGTTCGGCGGTCAATTCGGAGTCCGAGGCGATGCCATTTGCCGTCGTCGAACCGGCCCGAATGGTCAGTGGCCCCACGTCTCCGCCTCCTTCCGGCTGCGCCATCAAGCGGGCGTGAACCGTCGTTCCGGGGCCGGCGTCCCGGCCGAGCCACAGCGCTACCGCGGGCGGTGCCTCTTCCGCCTGATAGCCGACGGCTTCGCAATGACCGGTATTGTCGCAGGCGACTACCCAGTCTTTGAAAATGTGGCTTTGGGCTGCGGCGGGCGTGGGAAGCAGGGGCAGTATCCAGGCGAGGGGATGGATGAGGTGTTTCATGAGCGTTCCTATCAAGGGGATCAAAGGCGGTGAAGGCGTCAGCCAGGCTACGAGCCGGGTCGTCCGGCAATTGCTGAATCGTCGGAAAGTTAGGTCCGGCCGCGGGTCAGAAATTATAGGAGAGTTGGTTCATGGCGCCGGCGCCGTTCGTCAGCGCGGCTGCCGGCATAGTCTCAGGCCTAACGCGAACAGGAGAACGACCATGTCCTCAGTCACTGTCACTGCCGGCGTCTCCCCGCGGGGACGCCATGATCGTCAACTGCAGGAATGGCAGCAGGACGCTTACAAATCAAAGCGAAAGCTGAGCGAACCGACGGTGTGCCCCCAATGCCGTTACCATGGAGGTATAAGTGGAAGTGATGTACGGGGCGGATTGAAGGAGGGCGGCGTACCCTGCTGAAATGAGATTGTTGAGATCACGATTCAGCACAAAGAGATAAGGTACGCCATGGGTGAAAGTAACGCAGGTTGGTTGGGAACTCCAGGATCGATCAGCGATTCGTTGACCGAGTTGCTGCGACAGGGGGCACGGGATTTGATCGAAAAGGCCGTGGGGGCGGGGTTGCAACAGTTGCTCGATCAGTACGAGAACGTGACGGACCTGGCCGGGCGGAAGACGGTAGTCCGCAATGGATACCTGCCGGAGCGGGAGTTGCTGACTGCGATCCAAAGCACGATGGGGCAGACTACCCTGGTATGCGTTTCGTCCAAATCGCACTTACAGCAGCCACGATAACTCCTTTCCATATTGGTGGAGAGGGGTCTCGAATTGTTGCTGCAAGATTTCAAGAAGAAATCTGCGAACGATTGGGGTGGCATACTCCAGCCAATACTGCGGCTAAAATGGCTGCGTGGCTAACAAGACATATAGCCTTTGGCATGGTTATGCTGGGTATTCCTGTGGGTAATGCAGGCGACGCCGCTCAACCCATTTTACTACCGATTAAGAAATGATTGTCATGGCAGGGCATATTGGCATTCTGGGTGCTGAAAGAATGCCGCAACGACCCGAGGTAGTTTCTGGAGCCGTCGCAATACCGA
>VEPB01000439.1 GCA_012026715.1 Methylococcaceae bacterium
CCCCCCCGCCGCCAGATTGCAGCGGCTTTCCCCCTGGGCCGGAATCCGCGCCAGCGCATAGGGCACGGCCTCACCATTGACCACCAGGATGCGCTTGTCGCCGTCGGCAATCTCCGGCAAATAGCGCTGCGCCATCACGAAGCGCCGATTGTGCTGGGTCATGGTCTCCAGGATGACACTCACATTGGGGTCGTCCACCCGCACTCGAAAGATGGAACTGCCGCCCATGCCATCCAGGGGCTTGAGCACGATTTCACCCTGTTCGCGGAGAAAGGCGCGGATGCGGGAGGCTTCCCGCGCCACCAGGGTAGCGGCGCAACAGTGCGAAAACCACGCGGTGAACAGCTTTTCGTTGGCGTCGCGCAGGGAACGGGGCTTGTTGATGACGCAGAGCCCACGACTCTCGGCGCATTCCAGCAGATAAGTGGCGTAGATGTATTCCTGGTCGATCGGCGGGTCCTTGCGCATCAGTACGACATCCAGTTCCGCCAGTTCGGCGTCGACCTCGTCGCCGAAGCTGAACCAGCCGGCCGGATCGCGCGCCACCTTGAGACGACGACGGCGGGCATGGGTGACGCCGTCGCATAGATAAAGATCGTTCAACTCCATGTACCAGAGCTCCCACCCCCTGGCCTGGGCCTCCAGCAACATGGCGAAGCTGGTGTCCTTCTTGATGTTGATCGCCGCGATGGGATCCATCACGATGCCAAGTTTCAGACTCACGCGTGGTATTCTCCAAACCGATTGAGGGGCGGACAGGGATGGAGCGGAAAGCAGAACCTTGACGCGTGAACCCCTCATCCGCTATAAAGGCCGTTTAACGAATCCAGCCATGCGACCCGAGGTCCACCCCCATGTCCAGAGTATGCCAGGTAACCGGCAAGCGACGTATTGTAGGCCATAACGTTTCCCACGCTAACAACAAGACCAAGCGGATCTTCAATCCCAACCTGCACGAGCACCGCTTCTGGGTCGAGAGCGAAAAGCGTTGGGTGCGCCTGCGCATCTCCAACCACGGTCTGCGCACTATCGACAAAAAAGGCATTGACGCCGTCCTTGCCGACCTGCGGAAACGCGGCGAAACCGTCTAAGCCCTTACAGGAGCACCATCATGCGCGACAAGATCAAGCTGGTATCCAGCGCCGGAACCGGGCATTTCTACACCACCACCAAGAACAAGCGCACCATGCCGGAGAAGATGGAAATCAAGAAATTCGATCCGGTCGTTCGCAAGCACGTCATGTACAAGGAAGCCAAGATCAAGTAATTTCAGGATCAGCTGGGAGGAAAGCTGTCGCCATCACGCTACAGCTTTTCTCGCCAGCGAGCGCCACCGTCCTCCCCGGGAACCAGTCCGGCGACGAGCACCCGCCCAGCCTCCAGCCTGACCGCGACCGGCTCCAGGTAGCGACCGAAGCACGGCCCCTTGATGCATTGCCCGGTATCGATTTCGAACAGCGCTCCGTGGAGCGCACAATGGATATGGCGCCGGCGATTGTCCAGCAGGACATCGGGCAGCCAGTTCATGGGAATCGACAGGTGGGGGCAGGAATTGCGGTAACCGTAAACGGCATCGCCCAGCCGAACGGCAAAGCCATCGGCCATGTCATCACCGTAGCGATAGCGGAACTCCTTGCAGCCACCATGCTCCGCCAGCGAATTCAGCTCGCACAGGAGCGCCCACTCCACCGCGTCGCTCATAAGCCGGCAGGCTTGGCGTCCACCGGTGCCGTCAGAACCGACTCTGAGTTGCCACTCACCGCCCCGAGCGACTGCGCCAAGTTGGTGGTCTTGAACAGGAACAAGGCCAACAGCATTCCGCACATCATCAGCGCAAATCCTATCGCGACCGATACCACCCCGTTGCGCCAACCGGATTTGCGACGCCCATCCACATGGATACCGGTCTGCAGCTGCAACACCTGAGCGTAGGTTCCATCCAACTCCCGCCGCAGCCTCGCGACCTCCTGTTCCTCAGCCCGCAGCTTGGTCTGCAGCGACATCACATCGGAGTTGGCTTGGGCCCGCACGGTCTCGAGTTCGGCGTGCAAAGACTCCCCTTCGTCGCCGCTACTGGCTTGCTGTTCCAGAAATTCCTGCACGACGGACGTCAGCTCGGTGACCTGAGCCTCCAACTCCCGGATGCGGGCCGACGACTGGTCGCTCGACGGCTGGGCTAGCTGCGCGGAACGCAGGCGGGCCTCCAAATCGAGCTTATCCGCCAATGCGCTCTGCAACTCGGATTCCAGCGATTCCACCCGCGCATCGTCGCCCACCGGCAGGGCAGCCAGCTGTTGCTCCAGGCTCCGCTGCAACGCCGCCACTTCCTCCGCCTGATCAGCCAGCTGCAGCTTCAGTGCGGCTATCTCCGCTTCAGCGGCGATCAACTGGTCGCTGAAGTCTGCGATCCGGAAATCCGATTGCGGCGTTTCCATGGCCGCTGGCCGCGATTCCTCGGCGGGCACCAGATCAATCAGCGCCAACGAATCCAGAGGAGCAAATTCGATCAGGTTCAGATCTTCCGGAACCCCCGCCGCGGCAGAGCTGCCGGGCTCCGTCGTCGGCAGCGGAAGAGAAGCTGCCGGCCGGGATACTGGCGGCAAGTCCACCGTCCTTTTTGGCTCTTCCGCCACCAAGGCAGGCGCCACTGCGCCGGCACGACGCCCCCCAACCGCGGCGAGTCCGCCGCGAAGGACATGGGCATTGGCGAAAGAATTCCGGATGAGCAGGAAGGCGGCCGCTTCGCTGAGTTTGCCGTTCTCGCAGATCAGCACATAGGGACGCGCTTGATCGAGCTGGGCCAACTCGATTCGCAGGCCGAGAAAGGGAATGTTGATCGCGCCGGGCAAATGCCCCAGCTCGAATTCGCCAACGGAGCGAACATCCAGCCAGGCCGCGCCGCTCTGCACCAACTCCTGAGCCTTTGGGTAATCCACATAGGAAATGACTGGCTCCTTCACCAACTTGAGGAAATTGGCCTTGTCGATGCGCAACAGTGAGCCGTCGGTGAGCATGGTGATAGAAACGTTGCGCGGCTGGTCGGAAATCAGCGAGTCCTCGCCGAAGGTGTCGCAGGTCTTGAGTTCCGCCAACTTGATATCGCGAGAGTTCTTGGTGGGCTTGCGGCTCAACACGCAGCGCCCTTTCTTGATGACATAGTAATAATCGCCCGGGTCGTCCTGGCGAATGATCGACTGGCCCTTGGTGACCTCGATTTCTTCCAGATTGCGCAGCAGCTGCTGCAGATTGGCGGGAGAGAGGCGTTGAAAAATCGGCGAATTCAGGAGAGTCGTGACCCAATCGTCATCATGATCTTCCTGAACCTCGCTGACCTCGTAGTTGGCCTTGCCGCGCGAGGAGCTCTCGCCGGCCTGATTGACGTAACTCGCATCGACCCGGATGAACCGCACCCGATCCTTGGCGACAGCGGATACCTTGCGGGGAATCTGATGGGCCAGCGCGAACCGCGACGACTCGGTTCCGCCGGTGATCGTCTCCAGCTCCATGCCATCGGCCTGAAGCGAGACCGTTCCTTTGAGGACGTAGACGAATTCGTTCTTGGTGTCGCCCTTGGAAAACAGCACGCTGCCGCGCGGCGCGTCTTCGATCGCGGTTTCCGCGCACAGCTTGTCGAAGCGATCGCCGGACAACATGTTGAGCGGGATCAGCCGGCGCAGATCCTGGGTTTCGTATTCGCGAGCGGTGACAGCCATGGTAGCGGGGTCCGGGATCAGAGAGGTGCGATGGCAAGGCCCTGACAGGTCCAACCAACCGCCACCCGTGCTAAGTCCCGGTCAACTTGTAACAATGGTGAGGCGGTAGCCGTTCCATATAATAGACCATCGCCGCTGTTCCACCTGCCAAACGCTTTAAATCCGCGAAAACCGCCCCCATACTGCATCCCCGAGGGCCCTTGCTGCGTTTCCCGGGCCCGCCGAACATCCGAATCCGAGAGGTACTCTCATGCATTTCCTACGATCCCGTCTCGCCGCCGTCGTGACCGCCGCGCTGCTTGCCACCGCGCTGCCCCAGCCCTCCTGGAGCGCCTGGCCGATCAGCGGCGACGCTCCGACCGGCAGCCTGGCGCCCATGCTGAAGAAGGCCATGCCCGCGGTGGTCAACATTTCCACCAAGACCAAGATCCAAACGGCGGAGAATCCGCTGATGCAGGATCCCTTCTTCCGTTATTTCTTCGACCTGCCCAACGTGCCGCGTCAACGCGAAACCTCCAGCCTCGGCTCGGGAGTGATCGTCGATGCCCGCAACGGTTACATCCTCACCAACAACCACGTCATCGACAAAGCCGACGAAATCCAGGTGACCCTGCACGACGGCCAACAGCGCAAGGCCAAGCTGGTCGGCACCGACCCGGTCTCCGACATCGCCGTCATCAAGGTGGATTCCGATGGCCTCACCGAACTCCCCATCGCCGATTCCAGCCAGTTGCAGGTGGGCGATTTCGTGGTCGCCATCGGCAACCCCTTCGGCCTGGGCCAAACCGTCACCTCCGGCATCATCAGCGCACTGGGCCGCTCCGGCTTGGGCATCGAGGGCCTGGAAGATTTCATCCAGACCGACGCATCCATCAATCCCGGCAATTCCGGCGGCGCGCTGGTCAACCTTAAGGGCGAGCTGATCGGCATCAACACCGCGATCCTGGCACCCAGCGGTGGCAACGTCGGGATCGGCTTCGCCATCCCCTCCAACATGGCCACCGCCATCAAGAAGGCCCTGGTGGAACACGGCGAAGTCCAGCGCGGGCTGTTGGGCGTCAACATCCAGGATATTACGCCGGACTTGGCTCAGGCTTTCGGCATCAGCCAGACCCAGGGCGCCGTGGTCACCGGCATCCAGCCCGGCTCGCCGGCGGCCAAGGCGGGCATCGAGCCGGGCGACATCGTCCTGGCCATCAACAACAAGCGTATCAAGAGCGGCATGGACGTGCGCAACGCCATCGGCATGGCGCAGGTGGGGGAAGAACTGGAACTCGAACTGCTGCGCAAGGGCGAAACCCTGCACAAGACAGCCGAGATCACCAAGCCCAAGCTGACCCAGGAGGACGGCCGCCGGATTCACCCCAAGCTGGCCGGAACCCTGCTCATCAATACCAGTCCCAATGAAACCGAGCACGGCGTCCGGATCGAGAAGATCCACACCGGCTCGCAGGCCTTCCAGGTCGGATTGCGCCCCGGCGACCTGATCGTCGGCGCCAACCGCCAGGAAGTCTCGAATCTGTCGGAACTGAAGGAAGCCGCCGCTGGCCACAATGAGTTACTGCTTAACGTCCAACGCGGCGAGGCCTCCTTCTTCGTGGTGCTCCGCTGAATCTTAACAGGCGCTTCGCCCGCTCGGCCGGGGCGCCTGATCGGACCCCCGATCCGGCCTTCACCTGTCCCGGGAGACCGGCCGTGCCAAAACTACGTCGAATCTTCGCCGCAGCCCTGCTGCTGGCTTCCCCCTTGTCGGCCATTCGCGCCGAACCGATACAGGTCGGTCAGCCGGCACCGCGTTTTCAATTGGCCGCCCAGGACGGAGGCCAGCTGGATCTGACTTCCCGCGAGAACACGGGCTGGACCGTGTTGTACTTCTACCCCAAGGCAGGCACCCCCGGCTGTACCACCCAAGCCTGCGCATTCCGCGACGGAATCCGGTCAATCCGTGACCTGAACGCCGAAGTGTTCGGAATCAGCACCGACACGGTGGAAGATCTGGCAAACTTTCACCGCAAGCACCGGCTCAATTTCACCCTGCTGGCCGATCCCGAAGCCAAGGTCACTGAGGCTTACGGGGTCAAGTTACCGGTATTGAACATGGCCAAGCGCTGGACCTTTATCCTGGATCCACATCTGGTGGTTCGCGAGATCGACGACGAGGTCGACCCGGCATTGGATGCCCGCAAGGTTGCGGAATCGCTCAAACGACTGCAATCGGCGCCCTAGGCACGGCGGCGGCCGAACTGCAGCTTCATGCCGATGATGCTCCCCGACAATGCCAGGGTGATGAGGTTGAACAGGATGATGGGAAACGACCCGATGGCCCAGCCGTAAACCAGCCACAACAGGACACCCAGGCTGAACAGCAGGAACATGCCGAGGGAAATATCCTCGGCGGAGCGGGATTTCCAGGTCTTGACGACCTGGGGAATGAAAGACAGGGTGGTGAGACTGCCCGCCGCCATGCCGATGAGCTCGTTGAAGTCCATGGACCCTTAGTGTGTTGAAGGTGAATCGACTATGTTGCTGGATTCTTATCGCTTGCACGACCTGAAGTTGCGCAACCGGGTGGTCATGGCGCCCATGACCCGCGCCCGGGCCGGCGCCGAACGCCTGGCCAATCCCCTGATGGCGACCTATTACGCACAGCGGGCCTCCGCCGGACTCATCATCACCGAAGCCACGGTGGTTTCGGAGCAGGGCATCGGCTGGCCCAACACGCCGGGCATCTACACCGACCGGCAAGCGCAATCCTGGCGCCAGGTGGTGGACGCCGTCCATGTCAAGAACACACCGATGTTCATGCAATTGTGGCATTGTGGCCGTGCATCCCATAGCAGCTTTCACAACGGCGAACTGCCGGTGGCGCCTTCCGCCATCCCCATTGCCGGCGACGGTATCCACACCCCCGCCGGCAAACTGGACTACGAGACGCCCCGAGCCTTGGAAACCGATGAAATCCCTGCCATCGTCGAAGACTATCGGCTGGCGGCGGAGCGAGCCAAGAGCGCCGGCTTCGACGGCATCGAAGTGCACGCCGCCAACGGCTACCTGCTGGACGAATTCATCCAGTCCAAGACCAACCTACGCGGCGACCGCTACGGCGGCAGCCTGGAAAACCGCTTTCGCTTGCTGCGTGAAATCCTCGATGCCGTGACCGCGGTGTTTCCGTCGCACCGGGTCGGCGTCCGTTTCTCGCCCAATGGCGCCTTCAACGACATGGGCTCGCCGGATTACCGGGAGACCTTCCTTTACGGAGCCAACCTGCTCAACGACTACCGTCTCGCCTACCTCCATGTCATGGATGGCCTGGATTTCGGCTTCCACGAACTCGGCACCCCCATGACCCTCGCCGAGTTTCGCGCGGTCTATCAAGGCCCTCTCATGGGCAATTGCGGCCACACCCGCGACTCGGCCACGGCCCTGATCGCCGCCGGTCAAGCCGACCTCATCGCCTTTGGCCGCCCTTTCATCAGCAATCCGGACCTGGTGGAGCGCTTCGCCCACGGCTGGCCCCTCAGTCCCCCGGCCGACCCCGGCGTGTGGTACTGCTTCGAGCCGGAAGGATTCGCAGATTTTCCGGCCTATCAGCCCGAGTAGCATGAGGGCATTCGTCAAGGGGCCAAGCGGCGATCGATCGCGACGATTTCCTTTGCATAACCTGCGGGAACCTGGCGGACGAGCCGGTATTCGGCGCGAAATCCGCTGCCGCCCGGACATTTCGGTCGCGGGTGCCGAACCCCGGTGTAGGTCAGCCAGATCGCCTTGTTTTTTGCGAGCGTCTTGGTTTCACTGACCACTTCCTTGTCGCCGTCGCAATACAGCCGCGTCGTTTCAGTATCTCCCTCGCGAATCCCGATCAGATAGACCCAAAAGATCAGCGCATCGGCTTGCGGATCGATCTTGGCCGGCGTTTCCGCGTCGAGTATGGACTCCAATTCGGGTACGGCGAAACTGAAACCGGCTTTAAGCACGCTGGCCGGACGATAACTCAGCAGCTTCTCGGAATTAGGGTCCCACAGCGATGCGCCGCCCCCTTCCCCGCATCGAAGGGGCTTGCCGGATGTGAATGGGTCGATGGACATCTCGTCATGGCGAACCTCAAAATGCAGATGGGGAAATTCCGTCTTGCCGGATAGTCCGACCTTTCCCAGGATGTCGCCGGTTTTGACCGACTGGCCTGCCTTGACCGCGATCGAGCCCAGTTGCATGTGGGCGTACTGGGTTTCCCAACCGTTGCCGTGGACGATCACCACGGAATTGCCCGCCTCCCGGCCGGCAACGGCAGCGCTGCCGGTTTCCGCGATGCTGCGGTCCGCCATGCCATCCCTGACCGCCCGAACCACGCCGCCGGCAGCGGCCTTGACCACGACACCCCGCAGCATGGCTGCGCGATCCACCAGGCGGAAATCGCTACCCCGGTGGCCGTCGTAAGTCAGAAAGCCACAGGCATAGTCGGCGGCGCCGGGGCCGGCATCGCGGTCCACATAGTTCTGCAGAAAGCAGTCGTCTCCCGGAGTACAGGCCAGCGGCAGAGCGAACCTGGGAGCAGGCTCATCGGCGGCGAAGGAACGGCCACAGATTAGAAGTACGAAAGCGGTCAGCAGGATCGATCTCCCCATGGTACAGCCACCAGTCCTGTTTCGGCGATGAAAGTTCGACCGATCCTACATGAGCCGCGCTGAAATTTTCCAGGCAAAGCAAAATCGACCGAGGCTGGTACACACCGATTCGACTCGCCGGAAACGGCAGGTGGTGGTGCCGGTTGAGGCCTCGTCCTGCCGGATCGGGCAACTTTCCGGAATTCCCAAGCGTCCCCCTTGGTCTATAACGGCGCCGGCCGGAACGAGGCCGGAATCCATCCACCATTGCAGAACGATCGCGGGGAGGTTGTCATGCATGTCAAAGAGCAGGTCTATATCGCAGGTATCTTGCTGAGTCTGGCTGGCGCCGAAAGCCGTGCCGGAGGCGACTGCTGGCTCGAGATTTACGACCAGAACGGATTCCAGGGCAACAAGGTTAGAATCGAAGGGCCGGCAGAGCTGCCGAGCCTGAGTACGCTGAACGGCGAGAACTGGGGTAACCGCATCGACAGCCTGGCCGTCGGTCCCAAGGCGTTGGTGTGGGCGTTTCGCCAGGAAAATTTCAAGGACGATTATTCCGGGCTGGCCTATCATGGCGATGCCATACGCAACTGGAGCGAGGATGCCCGGAACTTCAGCGACCGCGAGATCAGCTTCGGCGCAGGCCACCGGGAGCACCACCTGGGCGAGCTGAACTTCCACCGCAACATCAACTCGCTCAAGATCGCCTGTACCCCTTAGCCGGCTCCGGATGCCGCCGGGACGGCCAATCATCGACCCCGCGGAGGGAACGACTTGGAGCTCAGCGCAACCACGTTTTTGTTCGAGATCGTCAACTTCCTGGTCCTAATCTGGATCCTGCAGCGATTTCTGTACCGGCCGGTTCGGGACGTGGTGGCCCGGCGCCAGGCGGCGATTGCGAAGACAGTGGGCGACGCCGAGGCCATGAAAACGGAGGCCACGGCGTTGCAGGAACGCTACCGGAACCGGCTGGACGAATGGCAGCGGGAAAAGCAGACGGCACGGCTGGAACTGAAATCCGAGCTGGATGCCGAGCGGGCTCGGGCGCTGGCGGCGGTGGAGCAGGAATTGGCGGAGGAACGGCAGCGGGCCGACGCGCTGGAAGAAAAGCGGCGCGCCGATTGCCTCCGGGAATACCAGCGCCTCGGGCTGTTGCAGGGTAGCCGGTTCGCCGCCGCGCTGTTGGGCGAACTGGCCGGACCCGAGCTGGAGGCGCGCTTGGTGCGATTGGCCTTGGAACGGCTGGCTACCCTGCCGGAAGCTGCCGTCGATGGCATCCGGCTGGCGTGCGAGGGAAGCCCGGAAGAAGCCTCGGTGGCGACCGCGTTTCCCTTGACCGAGGACCTAAGGAACCAGCTGCACCGGCGGCTGAGCGAGCTGCTGGGCATGGTGGTGGCCTGCCGATTCCGCGAAGATGCCGCCCTGCTGGCGGGCATCAGCATCACCCTGGGCCCTTGGGTGTTCCATGCCAATCTGCGGGACGAACTGAAAGCCTTTGTCGATGCTCCCAGCGAAGCCGTCTGACCGCCTCGTCGGCGATCCGCTGGCGCAACAGGCCCGCTGGCTGGACACTTACCGGCTCGATCTCAGAATCGCCGAACAGGGCCGGGTGATCTCGGTCGGAGATGGCATCGCCTGGATCTCCGGACTCCCCTCGGCCGCCATGAACGACTTGCTGGCCCTGGAAGACGGCAGTCAGGCGCTGGTGTTCGACCTCAACCGGGATGCCTTGGGCGCCATGTTGCTGCGGGAAAGCAGCGGACTCACCGCAGGCATGACCGTGCGGTTGTCGGGACAAACCCTGAACATCAACGCCACCGACGAACTGCTGGGCCGGGTGGTCGACCCTTTGGGAAATCCCCTGGACGGCGGCGGTGCGATTCCGGCCGGGGTCCGCCAGCCGCTGGAGCGACCGTCTCCGCCCATCGCCGCGCGCGATTTCGTCCACGAGCCGCTCTATACCGGGATCAAGATCATCGACAGCCTGGTGCCCATCGGCAAGGGCCAACGCCAGCTGATCGTGGGTGACAAAGGCCTGGGCCGAAGTGCGCTGGCGCTGGACGCCATCATCAATCAGCGCGGCAAGGACGTGCTGTGCGTCTACGTGCTGATCGGCCAGAAGCGTTCCACCGTGGTCAACACGGTGGACCTGCTGCGTGCCCACGGCGCGTTGGACTATACCGCCTTGGTGGTCGCCGAAGCCAGCGCCCTGCCCGGGCTCAAGCATCTGGCACCGTTTGCCGGCTGTGCCATCGCCGAATACTGGATGGAGCGCGGTCGCGACACCCTGGTGGTCTACGACGACCTGTCCACCCATGCCAAGACCTATCGGGAACTGTCGCTGCTGCTGCGGCGGCCGCCGGGCCGGGAGGCCTATCCAGGCGACGTGTTCTCCATCCACGCCGGGCTGCTGGAACGCAGCACCTGCCTCGGCGCGGCGCGCGGCGGCGGCAGCATGACCGCGCTGCCGGTGGTGGAGACCGAACAGGGCGAGATCGCCAGCTACATTCCCACCAACCTAATCTCCATCACCGACGGCCAGATCTACCTGGACGCCGACCTGTTCGCATCCGGCTTCCGCCCGGCCATCGACATCGCCCGATCGGTGTCCCGCATCGGCGGCCGGGCCCAGCACCCCCGCGTCAAGGAAGAAGCCGGGCGGATGAAGCTGGACTATCTGCAATTCCTTGACCTGGAGGTGTTCACCCGGTTCGGCACCCGGCTCGACGCCGCCATGGAACGTCCACTCAAGCGTGGCCGGCTGCTGCGGGAAATCCTCAAGCAACGGCGACTGGCGCCGCTCTCCATCGAATTCCAGTTGGCCTGGCTTACCGCGTTCAACGATGGCCTGTGGGACCAGCAAGCGCCGGAAACCATGGCAGACGCGCTCGAACAGCTGCGGCGATGCCTGACGCAATCGCCGCTGAATCTGACTCAGGGCCGTGAGCACTGGAGCGCGCGGCTGGCGGCAGAATGGGCGCGGCCGGAGCCAGCCGCGTGACCCGCCGACGGGAGGTGCGCAGCCGCTTGCGGCAACTCGGCGAGATCGGCGAGATCATGCGATCGATGAAGAACCTGGCGCTGATGGAAACCCGCAAACTTACCCGCTTTGGCGAAGGACGCAGCCAGACCGTTCAAGTTCTGCAACGAGCCGGCCTGGATTTCATGGGCTACCACCCGCAACCGCCGCTGGCCCCCAACACACCGCGTGCACTGGTGGCGATCGGTTCCGAACGGGGCTTTTGCGGCGAGTTCAACGAGCAGATTCGCCTGGCTATGACGACCCCTCCGAGGACAGAGGGCGATTCCCCTCGGCGCGACACCGTGATCATCGCCGTCGGCAGCCGGCTGTGCACGCGCCTGGAGGATGCAGCCGTGGTCCACCATCCGGTGACCGGGGCGACGGTCGCCGAAGACTTGCCGGATACATTGGCCACCATCGCCGCCGCCCTGTTGCAAACCCGGCCGCAATCCGGTCTGCGGCTGGATGTGTTGTATCATGACGGAGGTGACGAACCGGCGCTGCAAACCCTGCTGCCGCCGTTCATCGACCGGCCTCGGCCGCATCCGGCCGGGATCCCGCCGCTGCTGTACCTGGCTCCAGACGAGTTCTACCGCCAATGGCTGGAGCACTACCTGCTGGCCGTTCTTCAGGCGGTCCTGCAGCAGTCCCTGCTGGCGGAAAACGAACGGCGGGTGCGCCACCTGGAAGGCGCACTGCAGCGGCTGGATGAAAAAACCCAGGTCCTGGCCCGCCGCAGCCAGTCGCTGCGCCAAGAGGAAATCACCGAGGAAATCGAGATCATCCTGCTCAGTGCCGAAGGCTTGCGCGGCGCTCATGGCGGCCTGTCATGAGCCTGCCGAGGCTGGCGTTGCCGGGCCGCTCGGCGCGATGTTATCTTGTCGCCGAGCCTCCGGAATCCCCATGCCCGACCGCACCCCGCACGACCACCACCATTGCGTCGACAAGGCAATCCGCACCGCCGAACGGCTTTGCGAACAACGAGGGGCACGGCTGACGCCGGTGCGGCGCAAGGTCCTGGAACTGATCTGGGAGAGCCACCGGGCGGTCAAGGCTTACGACTTGCTGGAACGTATCCGCCCTTTCGACTTCGCCGCCAAACCCGCCACCGTCTATCGGGCATTGGACTTTCTCAGGGAAAACGGACTGATCCACCGGGTGGAAAGCCTCAACGCCTTCGTCGGCTGCAATTGCTCGGAAATCAGCCACGACCAACTGCTGTTGATCTGCAACGCCTGCCATGAAATCGAGGAACGGCCGGCGCTGGAGGTGATGGCAGCCCTGGCCGGAGAAGTCGACATCGCCGGCTTCACGGTCCACCGCAAGGCCATCGAAGTCCATGGCCTGTGCCGCCAGTGCAGCGTGACTGCCGAATCCGCCACCGACTAGTCCGGCCTCCACAGTTCGCGGTAAAGTAGCAGCCCATCGCCGGGCTACCCGTCGTTTGCGTACCGCCGCCCCGGACAGGAAATGGAAGAGTCCATCCGTATCGCCCATCCCCGCAGTTCACAGCTCGGCCTTCAGCGCTCCGTGACCGCGCCGGAAATGGACCTTGCGCCTGCGACCTTCGTGGTCGACCCAATCGACGGTGGCCGTTTTGTTTACGTGAGCGAGGCGCTGAGCCGGCTGTTTGGCCGGCCGCGCGAGGAACTTCTGGAACAACGGCTGGCAGACTGGCTTCCCCGCGCCATTGCGGGACAACCGCACGTCTTCTGGGAACGGTTGCGCAACGCCGGCTTCCTCGCCTTTCCCCTCGAGCCGCTGCCCGGCGCCCAACAGGACCCACTGGTGGTCCATCTCGAACGATTTCATTGCGGCGAACAAGAACAGGTCATCGGTTCCATTCGTTGCCGCCGCGGAGGGTATCCGGAAGCCACCCCTGCCACGGATCACCGCCCCAACGGGAGCCCCCGTCCATGCGACTGCGAAGGCGGGGCATCCCCCGCACAGCCGTTTCGCCTCTCAATCAGTTCCCGGGCGGACTCCTGCGCCATCCGCCAGCAGTTGTCGCTGATGGAGCTTGCCCTGGATGTGGTCCCCGATGCGGTTTATCTGACGGACGAACACGGCTATTTGCGCTACGCCAACGAGGCCGCGTGCCGGCTTCGGGGCTACTCCCGGGAGCATTTCCTCACGCTTCACGTGAGCGACATCGACCCCAAGCTCTCCCGCGCCCGCTGGCCGAATTTCCAGCTTCGCCTGGAGAAGGCCGGTTCATTGACGTTGGAAACCCGCCACCGCAATCTCAATGGACAGGTCATTCCGGTGGAAATCAACACCCGCCGGTTTACTTACCATGACTGCGGCTTCGTCCTGTTCATCGCCCGCGATATCGGCGACCGCAAGCGACTGGAAAGCCAATTGCGGGAAAGTGAACGACTCCACCGCAGCCTGCTGGAGAATTTTCCGGACTTCATCGTCCGGCTCGACAACCAGTGCCGCTACAGCTACGTCAGCCCTTTGGTTACGGCCTTCTGGAATCGGCCGAAAGAGCCCTTCCTCGGCCGCACGGCGTGCGAAATCGGCCTGACCGGCAAGGCCGAATCCGACCGGGCCTTTGTGCAGAACGCTCGGAAGGCAATCGAGAGCCGCCGACCGACCCGGCTTGAACTCCAGGTCGATTCGGAGCCGCCGACCTTTCTCGAGATCCGGCATCTTCCGGAACTGGGAGAAGACGGAAACGTCATCAGCGTTTTGGAAACCGCGCGGGACATCACGGAATCGCGTCACCGCCAAAGACAGGAGGCATCGCGGCTCAGCATTTTCGGAGCCATGGCCCTTGGCGCCAAGCTCGCGGAAATCTTGAATCGCGTGGCCCATTACATCGAAACCCTGGTTCCGAAAACCCATGTCCGCATCGTAGTGGTCGCCGACCAGGGCCACCGGATGGTTACCGGAACGGCGCCCGGATTTCCCGATGCGCTCAAGTCCGCTCTGGCCGGTCTGCCGGTCGAAACCGGGTTCGGTTCCTGCAGCGCCGCCATCCAATCCGGCCACACCGCCATCGCCGCCGATATCGCCACCCACGCCGATTGGGAACGCTGCAGAGGTGCCGCACTGCGCGCGGGATTCCGCTCCTGCTGGGCCGAACCGGTGTTGGGCTCTTGCGGGCAGGTGCTGGGAGCGGTCGATATCTATCGACGCAGCATCGGGAAACCGCACATCGAAGACCTTGAGGCCGTAAGGAAAGCCTGCCATCTTGCGGCCATCGCCATCGATCGCCATCGGCTCGAACAGGAACGCGACGCTCGCGAGCAGCAGTACCGCGCCCTCGCGGACAATGCTCCGGCCGTCATCGTCCGCTACGACCGCGACTGCCGGCGGGTCTATTTCAACAAGGCATTCGAGCGCTTCAATGGTGCCTCGGCGCATCAACTGCTGGGGCGAACCCCACTGGAGTCCTCGGTAGCGGTCACACCGATCGCCGACTTCTACCAGCAGCAGCTCCGGGACGTCCTGTCCAACGGCAACCCGGTCGAAATGGAAAAGGAATGGACCCTGCCCGACGGCACCGACATCTGCTGCATTCTGCGCTTCGTTCCCGAGCGCAACGCCGCCGGCCAGGTAACCAGCGTGCTTACCGTTTCCCACGACATCACCGCGCGCCGCGCCACCGAACGGGCGCTGCAGACCAGCGAGCGCCAGTTTCGCAGCCTGGTGGAGAACTCCCAGGATTTTATCGCCCGCTACGATTCTCAAGGCCACCGGCTCTACATCAATCCGGCCATGCAGCGGGAACTCGGCTGGTCCGCCGAAACCGGGCTCGAAATAGCACCTGCCGAAGGAGCCCTGCTCGACTGCCCCACCGCCTACCTGGAAGCGCTGCAACTGATCCTTCAAACCGGCGTCCCGCGCTGCGTCGAGGCCGGTCACCGCTCTGCCACCGGCCAACAGCGATGGTGCCATTTCTGCTTCTATCCGGAACTGGATGGCGATGGGCGCATCGCTGGCGTGCTGGCGGTTGGACGGGATGCCACTGAACTGATTCGGTCGCGCGAAGAGCTGACGGAATCCCGCGCGTTGCTCCGCGACCTGCGTGCCCAAAGCGAAGCGGCCCGGGAGGAGGAACGCAAGCGGCTGTCCCGCGAACTGCACGATGAACTAGGTCAGGTATTGACGAGCCTGCGCCTGAATATTTCCCTGATGCGCATGCGTCATTCCGAACACAGCCCGGAACTCGATCGGTCCGCCGCCGAATGCATCGCGGTGGTGGACACCGCCATCAGGTCGGTCAGGCGGCTCGCCTCCGCTTTGCGGCCGCTGGCGCTGGACATGGGACTGGCGGCAGCGATCCGCTGGCAGTTGGAGCAGTTCATCGGTCTGACCGGCGTCGTGGGCGAACTCAACATGACCACCGAAGACCTCTCCCCGACCGAGAACCAAAGCCTGCTGATCTTCCGCGATCTCCAAGAATCCCTCACCAACGTCGCCCGCCATGCCGGCGCGAACAGAGTCCGCGTCAATCTGATCCGGCAGGACGAAATTTACGTGCTCACCGTCAGCGACGACGGCCGCGGGTTCGACATGTCGGCGCCACCCCGCAATGGCGCCCTGGGCATCCTGGGCATGCACGAGAGGGCCCTCGCGGCCGGGGCGGTGCTGACCATCTCCAGCGTCCCGGGCACCGGCACCGAACTGGTCCTATCAGTGCCCGCTTGACCCCGCAAACGACCGAAACCAACGATGATCCGCATCCTGCTGCTGGAAGATCACCATCTGATGCGCGATGGGCTGAAACGGCTGTTCGAGGTTCCGATTGACATGGACGTTGTCGGAGAAGCGGCCAATGCGGAGGAACTCATGGGTCAGCTCCGTCAGGGCGAACCGGATATCCTGCTGTTCGACATGAACGTGCCCGGAACCCATGGGGTCGATCTGCTCCTACAGGTACGCCACCGCTACCCGCAGATCCCCATCCTGATCCTCAGCATGCACGACAGCGCCGAGGTTGCCGCCAAAGCGCTCCGTTCCGGGGCATCGGGATACATGACCAAGGATAATGATCCCGCCACCCTGTTGGCGGCGGTACGCAAGGTGGCGGCGGGCGGACGCTATATCGAGCCGGCACTCGCCGAGCAGTTGGCATTCCAGTCCACCCTCGCGACGACAGCCCAGGCCCACGACAATCTGACCCAGCGCGAACAGCAGATCTTGCGCCTGTTCTGCCAGGGCTGGAGGATCAACGACATCGCCAAACAGCTGTCCATCAGCAACAAGACGGTCAGTACCCACAAGGTTCGCCTGATGGAGAAGCTTCAGCTGCGAAGCAACGCTGAAGTGATGCGCTACGGCCTGGAGCACGGATTTGCCGAGTGAGCGACCGGTCAATCCCTCGCCGTAGGATTTTTCCGACCTCAATTGCAGTCAGGATCCTACAGCCGCCCCTCCTTCTTCCGATAACGCCGGTCGGTACCGGTCCCTATATTGGTTACCCAGGATGAGGCCACACCGACAGGGAGACGGGGATGATGTCGGCGCAAGGCGACGAGCGGGCATTCCGCCCACCGCGGAATACCCGCTCTGCTTTACGGTTCAGCCGCATGACGGATAGCGCTCCGGCAGGGACGCCGGACGGCCAGGGAGTACGGCTAGCCTCGATCCGCCGTGGTGGCCTGCATCAGCCACTCAGTCCCGACCGGGGTCACGGCTTATCCCACCCCTCCCTATCTCCGTCCTCCGTAACAACCGGCTCACGGGCCCTCCACGGCAGAGCGTCGGAATCGCTACCGATGGCGCTGGGCTCGATTCGACGGAACAACTCTGCGACGATCCCATGCCGCTGCTTGATCGGTAGCTGGATCAGAACCGGTATTGGGCCGAAAACTGAACCCGGTTCAGATTTCCACTGCGACCGTCGATCAATTGCCGCTTGCCATAGACATATTCGACGCCGAGGATTTCCTGGTTCACCGGGTTCCACAACAGCATTGCGTGGACCGACCGGGCTTCCTTGGTCAGGCATCATTTACGAATCGGGGCAGATCAGCCTGTTCAAAACCATAAGCGATATTGCTGCGCCAAGCGGAATCCCACCTTTGCTGATAAGCCACGAAGCCCGCATAGGATTTTTCCGACTTCATTGTCAGCCGGTTTCCTACAGCCGGGTATTGGTTCATCCGATGACGCCAAGATCGAATCGTCCATACTCTTCGCCTGGAAATCGAATATTGAAACAGGCCATTTTGACCTGAATCGGTAAAAGATCGGCAGAGCGATCAAGAATTCCGCAGCAACGGCCAACGACCAAGGACGCTTTCAGCGCCCCACCCAACGGCCATTTTGGGAGTAGCGCGACCAGTCTTTATGCGAGTCTCCACTACCGGAAAAGCTGCAGAACCAAACGTTCGCGGATGATTTCAGCGCTTGAAAGAGGTGTATGCCGCCGAGCGACCAGAAAGCCTTCGGAAAGGCTGCCAATGACGCGAGCCTCGGAACAACCAAGAAAGCCATAATTGTGATGTCACAAGGAGCCAAAATGACTGGACTAAGCGCAGTAATTTATTCGCCGTCCGAGGCTAACTCCTTCGATCCCATGATCCCGCAAGGGGTTTCCATCAATTCGGGCCGATGGTCGCTGTATTATTTGTGCGGCCATTGCGGCACGGAATGGATCGATCGATCAGAAACGCCTCACACGTCCGCCGACTGCCCCATCTGTTCCAAACGCTGCTTCCCATTTGAGTACGGCTGTTGATTGACCCACGCCGGCGAACCGCTTTTGTTGCCTTAATCCAGGACTGAGGCCCCTATGAGTCTGAAAACGCTGACTTCGATCCTGCAAAGCCTGAACACGACCTCGCTTGGCATCAGGGCCTCCGGCGTGGCCACCAAGGACGGCCTCATCATGGCCGCCGTCCTACCGCAAGACGTTGATGAGGACTGGTTGGGCGCGATGAGTGCCGCCATGTCGAGTTTGGGCGATAAGGCCGCCGAAAAACTCGTCAGAGGCCGGTTCGAACAACTGCTGATCAAGAGCTCGACCGGCGATCTGCTGATGGTTCACGCGGGTACGGAGACAGTCCTGAGCGTGGTCGCCCGACCCGATGCGCCTATGGAAACCCTCTATCAGGAAACCATCAGGGCAGCAAAATCCATTGCTGAGGTAGTCGACTAGACAACGGGCCTGGCCAACGCCAGCC
>VEPB01000311.1 GCA_012026715.1 Methylococcaceae bacterium
CCACCACCCCCGTCGCCGCCGCTGCCTCCGCCGGAGTCCCCCGAACCGGTTGCACGGGCTTTGGGGAACAGTCGATTGAGGAAGGGAAAGCCGGCAAGGGGCAGGGCCGCGACTCCGAAAACCGACGCGAACAGCACCGCCTCGTTGGTCCCGCTGCCTGAATTCAGCCGTTTGGCGCGACCCTTGAGGCGTGACATCAGGACCTGCAGGTCGGAGAGCGACTTGCGGCCCCGGCGGGTACGGTTGTTGGCGCCGATGCGCCAGGCGATCAGGCTCGCGAGAAAGGCGAGGAAGATCAGAAACAGAATGTTGTGGCGCCCGTGGAGCAGCGCCTGAATGATGCGGGCAACGGCCACGCCGCCCAGCAGGCCGAATGCCACGATGGCTGAGATCATCGCGCGGGAACGCTCTTCCTCGGCGTAGAGCAGACCCCGTTCCTGCAGATTCCGCTCGTAGTCGGCGCAGGCGGCACGCACCCGGCTGTCTTGACAGAGCGCGTCCGGGGAAGTGATCGTGGCGCAGCGGGCGAGGATGGCCAGGTCCAGTGGGCGGCGCAGGTATTCGTCGTTGGCTCTGCCGGAAACCCGGAGCGTATCGCCCGAAACCAGCAGGAAGCCGCGGTCGATCAGATTTACGATGGCCAGCCGCACGGTTTCCTCCGAAGCGCCTCGCAGGTACGCGATCTGATAAGGATCGGCGGTCATCTGGGAGAGTGTCGGACCCGGCCCGGGCGGTCCCAACCGGGAGACGTGATGCCAATAGCCGGTGAGTACCACCATGCCGAACACCAGGTAAAACAGCAGAAATGGCGGTCCGGCCAGATCGAAGGGAAACATCGGCCGACCTCAGCGCAGCGCTTCGGCGCGAGCATGGAGCGCCTGAGCCAGTCCGATCAGATAGAGCAGTGTCGTCGTTCCCTCGCCCCGTCGCAAGGTCTGCTCCTCGCGGGCTTTCGACATGCATTCGAGCGGCCCGCGCCAGCCCGCCGGATCGATCTCCGCCGCCAGCAGTTCCAGGGCCGCCTTGGGGGATTTGGCGGCGCGGCCTTCCAGCGACAGCAACAAAGCCGCCGCCGCCCGCAACGGACCGGCGGCATCGGCGACGACGGTGGCCAGCTGTTCTTCGCGCAGGCTGAGCAGCGCGTAGCGCTCACGCATGCGCAGGATGAAATTGAGCAGATTCTGTTTGAGCCGGCCGATCTGGGCAGGGCGGGTGGGTGCCAGGTTCAGGAAGGGGTCGGCGCCCGTCAGCACCCGATGGCGGACGGCGATGTCGGAAAACTTGACCGCAAAGGCCTCGGCAGCGGAGGCAATTTCGGATTCCAGCAGGAACATGGCGGACAGCTGGATTAGCGCATGGGCCAGCCGCAGGGGTTCGCGCAGGGCGTCGATGCGATCCGGATCGAAGCGGTTCAGTATCACGATGAGGTTGACGTCCGAAGACGCCCGCAATTTGCCTTCTGCGGCCGAACCGAACAGGACCACCGAGACCAGTTCGGGTCCTAGGGCGGACTTTGCGGCGTCCACGAAATCCGCAAGGGCGTTGTCCACATCCTGAGGCAGTTGCATGTCGCTCATCGAATCCTCCAGCCGGGTTTGCTCACCTGTTTTCGCCAGCCTGTGCCGAGTGGCGGTGGCCAGTGTAGGTGGCCGGCCGGGGACGCTGCAATCGGCAATTTCGGGAAGCTGGCCTGAGGTCATGGAACGAGTCTTGCCGGCAGTCGCTTCGTTGGCGCGTGGGCCGAGTCGCCGTTGCCTCGGGCGCCGATCAATTCCGACGGTCTCCTTCGCCTGCTCGCCGCCCGACTGGACGGATCTGCCGGCTTGCCCCACCTTATGGCGACTTGAACGTGGTCATCGTGGCCAGGCATGAGGGGGATCACGACATTGCGCAGCTTGCCCAGCACAGTCCATTGGATCACTTCGATAGGCATCGTGCTATGCGTAGCGGTGATCTCGGTATTTTGCCTGTGGGCGCTGGATCGGGGGCTCGATTTGACCGACGAGTCCTACTATCTGGCGGCCGCGATTCAGCCGGAGGCCGTCGTTGTCTGGGCTACCGCCATGCATTGGCTTACCGCGCCGTTGTGGCGGATTACCGGGACTTTGGTGGCTTTTCGTGGTATCGGGCTGGCCATTTTAACGGCTTCGTCCGCGATTCTTGCCGCAGGCGCGGTGCAGGCCTTTCGGCCAGCCGGTGGCGGCGGCCGGGCGCGGGGTGGTTCGACGCCGCTGGTGGCGGCGTGCAGCCTGGTGGCGGCACTTGTTTACCATTCCTTCATGCCGTTCACGCCTTCCTACAATCTGCTGGCGGCCGCAGGCGCTAATGCAGGGTTGGGATTGGTTTTGCTCGCAGCCGGCCAGCCCAGTCGCTTGCGCGGCAGCGGCTTTTACCTGCTGGCCGGCGCCGCGCTGGCATTGGCCTTTCTTGCCAAGTTTTCCGCCGGGCTGAGTGCCTGGTGCGTCGTTTGTGGCGTTGCCGTCGCGTTCGGGAGTTCTCGGCGTGAACGGATCCGGGAAATGGGGCTGATCACGGTCAGCATGGCCGTTGCCGTCACGGCGGCCGTCCTCATGCACGGCACCTTGCCCGAAGTCCTGGAGCAGTTCAAACGGGGCGCGCTGGTCTATATGCTCGGTGCCAATGAAACGCTGGAAACTCGCCTGGCGCGCTATTCGAGAGAGACCATCGAGTATCTCGGTCTGGTCGTTCGCAACTATGGCCTGCCCCTGGCCGTGTTCGGACTTCATGCCATTCGGCAACATGGCTTGATTGCCCTGACCGGTTTTGCCGCACTGTGCCTTGCAGTGTTGAGCGGAGATTTCCTGCTGGGAGGCATGGGGCACTACGAGCGGCAAACTGCGCCGTTGCTGGCCCTGGTTATCCTGGTTCTGTTGCTTTCCAGGCGGAGCTGGATGAGAAACGGGAGGGTCAGTTGCGTCTTGGGGGCTCTCGCGGTGCTGCCGTTCTGCGTCGCGATCGGCACCTATAACGCTCTTTCCGCGCAGATCCTGTTTTCCCTGGCGCCGTGGGGAGTCTTGATCGGCGTGTTGGCATTTTCCAACGCTGGAGCGGCCGAAGCGCGGCCCTTGATCCAGGCGATCGGCACCCTGTTCGTCGCGATCGTCGCTGCCCAGGTTCTGAGCAGCGGTTTTCGGGCGCCCTATCGCCTGAACCGCCCGTTGTCTGAGCAGAGCGAAGAGATCACCGTGCCCCCGCTGGGCCGGTTTCGGGTGGATCGCGAAAGCCGGGAGAGCTATGCCAAATTGAATGAGTTGGCGAAGGCTTGCAGAATCGCGCCGGGATCACCGTTTCTCGGTTTGTACAATGTTCCCGGCGTCGCGCTCATCCTGCAGGCCGTGCCGGTCGGTTTCCCGATTCTGCAGGACCGTCCGTCCACCGAAGCCGTCCTGGATGGCCTGCCGCCGGAACTGGTGAAATCGGCGGTGGTGGGTCTCGACCAAGATTCCGGAAGTTACGATCCGGGCATACCGAAACAGCTCGGTTCATTCCCCGCGGGTTATCGATTGTGCGGGACCGTGATACTTCCCTACCAAAAACAGCGACTGGAGCTCTGGTTGCGCGGGGAATACCGCTAGCCAGCGCTGCCGAGCCGGCTGCTTAGCGTGGCCTGCTTGGCTCACAGGGACGGAGCTCAATCATCCCCTTCATGGGGCCCGTCGTGGCAGTCATAGCATCCCACGGTCATGCCTTTCTTGAGGGTCCGCACGCCGTCCTCGGTGGAGAAGGTCCGGTCGGCCGTTGCCACCGATAGCACCGTGCCGCGGAAATCCAGGCCGTGACACGCGCTGCATGCTGCCAGGTTGTCTTCCGCGAAGTCCTCGTGTCCATTGACCCAGCGCGGGTCGTTCACGTTATGCATGCCGTGGGGGCCGGCCAGGGTGAGCGGCAGCGACTCCCGCCGATGGCAAGTCGCGCAGTCGGAAATGGTTCCGGCATGGCCCTGCACCTGTTTGGCGGCGATGTTGTCGTTGGGGTTCTTGGTGTCGTCTGTCGGCCAGATCGCATGGGTGCTGCCGTGGCAGCTCTCGCAGGCCAACCCGCTGTGTCCCTTGCTGTGACGGAACAGTTTTCCGGCCTCTTCGGCGAAGCGCCGGTTGGCGGCGGTGCGCGGGGTCGCGGCGGG
>VEPB01000405.1 GCA_012026715.1 Methylococcaceae bacterium
CATTTCCTTCACCAGTTCACGGAACTTGATGCGGGGTTCCCAGCCGAGCTTCTGCTTCGCTTTCGAGGGATCGCCCAGCAGGGTCTCGACTTCGGCGGCTCGGAAGTAGCGGGGATCCACCGCGACCAGACAGCGGCCGTCGGAGTCGAAACCCTTTTCATCGATGCCGGAGCCTTCCCAGCGCAGTTCGATCCCCAGCTCCCTGGCGGCGACGTCTACGAACTCCCGAACGCTGTGCTGCTCACCGGTGGCGATGACGTAATCGTCCGGCTGATCCTGCTGCAGCATGAGCCATTGCATTTCCACATAGTCCTTGGCGTGGCCCCAGTCGCGCAGCGAATTGAGGTTGCCTAGGTAGAGGCACTTCTGCAGCCCCAGTTTGATGCGGGCCAGGGCGCGGGTGATCTTGCGGGTCACGAAAGTTTCGCCGCGCACCGGCGATTCGTGATTGAACAGGATGCCATTGCAGGCATACATCCCGTAGGCTTCCCGGTAGTTGACGCAAATCCAGTAGGCGTAAAGCTTGGCGACCGCATAGGGGGAGCGCGGGTAGAACGGCGTGGTTTCCTTCTGCGGAATCTCCTGGACCAGACCGTAAAGCTCGGAGGTGGATGCCTGATACAGCCGGGTCTTTTTCTCCAGGCCCAGAATGCGGATGGCTTCGAGCAGCCGCAGGGCGCCCAAGGCATCGGAGTTGGCCGTGTATTCGGGCTCTTCGAAACTGACCGCCACATGGCTCTGGGCGCCCAGGTTGTAGATTTCATCCGGCTGTACCGCCTGGACGATGCGGATCAGGCTGGTGGAGTCGGTCAAGTCGCCGTGGTGGAGAATGAAGCGGCGGTCGCTTTCATGAGGGTCCTGGTAGAGATGGTCGATGCGGTCGGTGTTGAACAAGGAAGAGCGGCGTTTGATTCCGTGGACTTCATAGCCTTTTTCCAAAAGCAGTTCGGCGAGATAGGCGCCGTCTTGTCCGGTAACGCCAGTGATCAGTGCTTTCTTCATGGTTCCTTGGGCGGTGATTGGGTTGGGCCGAGCTGTCGGTAGGTACGGCGCAGGGGCCTTCCGTTATTCAGGCGACCGGGGCTTGCCGCTTCGTTCAGACGGCTAAAGGCCGAGCGTGTGGGTTGGGGGATTTCGTTGCGATCGTCCGCCGCGCCTAATTTGAGGAAGACGGCTGTTGCCGCAAAGCCGCTGACATGTCCGTGATTCGGCTCCTTCGGGGACGAATGCGTTCCCGCTTCGAAACGGTGCAGGGGGTTGGGTACGGCGGGGCGGAGCGAACTTGGGTGTTGCCGTTTCGCGGAGGACGAAACCCGATGCGCGGTCGAAATCAGCCATAAGCGGGATTTATAGCAGAAACCCGCTGCTCCCAAAAGGGCGTAGACCGGCATCGACGAGCCGGGACGGAAAAGGATTGCCGGGGAATGCGATTGACGATGGTGCCGCGGCCCGGGTGGCGATACAGTAAGGCCGCGCGATGGAGTGCGTTCATCGCGATCCAGCAACCCACCCAGGTGATCACCGATGCAGTTGCGCGAGCCATCCAAGCCTGACTGGCAATCCGACAATCCGCTCAAGGAGTTGAAGGCGGATATTGCCTTGCCGCAGCCCTGTAGCGTGATCATCTTCGGTGGCGGCGGCGACCTGACCCGACGCAAGCTCCTTCCGGCGCTTTACAACCAGGGGCTGGACGGGGAGCTCCCGACCAATTTCAGCGTGGTGGGGTTCGCCCTGGAGACCCACGATGACAATTCGTATCGGGAGTTCGCCCGCGAGGGAGTGGAAAAGTATTCGCGGCAAAAGCTTGATGCGCGCTATTGGCCGGATTTTGCCAGGACGCTGCATTACCAGCAGGGTTCCTTTGACGATCCCGAGGCCTACCAGCGGCTCAAGGCTCGGTTGGAGGAGATCGAGCCCCAGTTCGGCATCCCCGGCAACCGCATCTTCTATCTGGCGATCCCGCCGTCTCTGATCGAGACCTGCGTCCGTCAGCTGAAGCAGGCCGGGCTGGTATCGCCGGTGGACGGCGCCAGCCCCTTTACCCGGGTGATCGTTGAAAAACCCATTGGCCGCGACCTGGAAAGCGCCCGGTTGATCAATGCGACGCTGTGCGAGAACCTGGACGAGCGGCAGATTTACCGGATCGATCATTATCTCGGCAAGGAGACGGTGCAGAACATCCTGGTGATGCGGTTCGGCAACGCCATTTTCGAGCCGGTGTGGAATTCCCGCTATATCGACCATGTCCAGATCACGGTGGCGGAGGCGGAAGGGGTCGGGACCCGGGCGGGGTATTACGACAAGGCCGGGGCGCTGCGGGACATGGTGCAGAACCACATCCTTCAGTTATTGACCCTGATCGCCATGGAACCGCCCTGGAGCATGGATGCCGACGTGATCCGCAACCACCGTCAGGACGTGCTCAATTGTCTGCGGCCGATCGCCCGCAAGGATCTCGATGATCATGTGGTGCGAGCCCAGTACGGCCAGGGCTTCGTGACCGGCGAGCACGTGCCGGGATACCGGCGGGAGGAGAACATCGCCCACGATTCCACCACGGAAACCTTCGTGGCTCTAAAGGTGTTCGTCGACAGCTGGCGCTGGGCAGGGGTTCCGTTCTACATCCGTACCGGCAAGCGCATGCCCAAGCGGGCCAGCGAGATCGCCATCCAATTCAAGTCCATCCCGCCGATTTTGTTCAACAGCGACCCCGATCACCGGCTCGAGCCCAATGTGCTGGCCCTCAGCATCCAGCCCAACGAGGGGCTTTCCATGCGCATCGCCACCAAGCTGCCGGGGCCGCGGGTGCGGGTGTATCCGGTCAAGATGGATTTCCGCTACGGCTCCACCTTCGGCGATCAGTCGCCGGAGGCCTATGAACGCCTGTTGTTGGACGTGATGGCGGGCGATGCCACCCTGTTCATGCGGCGTGACGCCGTGGAAGCCTCCTGGGTGTGGATTCAGAACATCCTGGATGCCTGGGCGGAAACCCAGACCCGCTGGTTGCCAGAGTATCCGGCCGGAACATGGGGGCCGCTGGAGTCGGACCGCCTGGTCGACGCCGATGGGCGCCGCTGGCGCATGCTGTGAGGGCGACTTCATGACTGCCGAGACGCTGGAGGAATTGCGGTCGCGCAAGGTGGTGTCGCTGGATCGGCGGCCGTCATCCATCGATTCGGTGGAGCATGAACTGGAGATGATGTGGGAGGGATTCCGGGCCGGGTGGGGCGATGACGACGCGGTCACCCGCGCCTGCATGTCGAACCTGCTGGTGTACTGCGAATCGCCGGAAGAAGCCGATGCCGCCCGGGCGGATTTGCCCAAGATCCTGTTCGAGCATCCTGCCCGCACGTTGCTCATGTATCTCGACGAACGGCGTGACGGGGAGGCCGTGGAAACCTGGGTCAGCGTGCACTTTTCCAATCTGGGCCACGCGCTGCAGGTGTGTGGCGAGCAGGTGGACGTCGTGTGCAGCGGCAACGCCGAATCGGTGCTGCCGTCGACCGCCCGATCGCTGCTGGTCAGCGACCTGCCCACCGCGTTGTGGTGGGCCAGTTCCACCCCGCCGGCGCGGAGCGGACCGCTATTTGCCGCATTGGCGGAACTTGCCGACCAGGTGATCTTCGACAGCGTGGGTTGGCGAGACCCGCCCCGCGACATCCTGGCCCTGGCGCGCTGGACCAGCGCCGATCAGGACGATGTGGTGATTCACAACCTCGCCTGGCGCCGACTCAAGCCTTGGCGGCGCATCTTGAGCGAGGTGTTGGCGCCCTCTACGATCCCGGAGGCCTTGGGTTCGGTGACGAAGATACGACTGGAGCATGGACCTCATGGATTGCCTTCGTCCTGGCTGTTGATCGGCTGGCTGGCTGACCGGCTCGGTTGGCAGGTCGTGGATGGCAAGGTGCTGTCGGGCAAGGAAATACATTGGAATTTCCGCCAGAAAGGGAAGGGGGTTGAGGTTCAGATCGCGCGCCTGAGCGAAGGGGCGCCGGTGATCCGCAAGCTGGAGTGGGCGTGGAACGGCGGAAAACGCCAGATCGTTTTTCGCCGCAGCGAGGACCGCAAGCTGGAGGCGCGAACGGCCGGAGGCGATGGGCCATGCATGGTGCTCAGCCTCCCCAACCAGGAGCGCGCGACCCTGGTCGCCCAGCAACTGGCCTACCGGACCCGCGATCGCTTGTTCGAAAGCGCGTTGGCGGCTGCCAACGCCATGACTCAGGCGTTGGGGCGTTAGTGTTTTTGCCTTGCGATCGTTGTCGATGAATCGGTCAATCCCCATGGGGGCCGGCCGATAACCCGGTCAGGAAGGGAAAGGTTTCGGAGCGGTTCGCTACTTCACCGGAGAACGGCGATGAAAACACAGACCAAATCCTTGGTTCGGGGCGTCCATCAGCTGAGCGGGTTTCCGGCTCGGCGGACCCTGACCCTCATCAAGGCCGCCCGAGGCGGTTGCAGTGGGCCGGCCATGGCACTGGCCTGGTTCGTGGTCTGGCCGCTGCTGATCCTGCTGTAGACGAACCTTCGAAGTTAGCGGAATGCGTCCATGAAGGGAATACCGCCGACGATGACCTTGGCGGTCCAGGCGTCGGAAATTCCGGTCCAGCCGTGGCCGATGCCGATGTTGACGTCGATGTTGCCGAAGGTCAGGTCGGTGACCAGATACGTGGTGTGGTTCTGTTGGCCCGATCGTGCGATCCGATCCGGGGTGCCGAGGTCGGTGTAGTGCTCGACTCCCACGCTCAGCCCGCTGTCCAGGACCCGCATCAGCTTGATCTGGGGACCGAATTCCGGTTTCTTACTGCGGCCGGACAGGGATAACTCCAAGTTCGGGTTGAAGGCGACGAACCAGTTGCCCATGGTGCCCCCGATGATCGGGCGCAATTCCGCATTCCAACGATCCTCCGCATAGCGGCGCGGCTCCGTGCCGATTTCGATATTCAGGCCGTAGAAGAATCCGGGATCGTCGGCGTTGAGAAACTTGGTCCGCAGTTTGGCGCCGTCCATGTAGCTGATATCCCGATCCACATCGATGCTGAACGGCAGATACAGTCCCGCTTCGAAATAGCGCGTGACGCCATAGGAAAATTCCGGCGTGATCGCCAGGATGTGATTTGGGGCGAGCTCGCCGGGGTAACCCGGCCGCCGGCGTCCGTCGATCACATAGTTATGGTGCATCTCCAGGCCGAATTGCCCGGGCGCGTTGATGTCCGAGCCGTAAACCTGGATTTCGTCGTAGGCAGGCGCTATTTCCGCCGCCATTGCGAGGGCGAAAGACAAAAGTGCCGCGAGGAT
Organism: Methylococcaceae bacterium; assembly: GCA_012026715.1. GTDB lineage: Bacteria > Pseudomonadota > Gammaproteobacteria > Methylococcales > Methylococcaceae > VEPB01. The sequence goes on from VEPB01000405.1 coordinate 5,296, forward strand.
GCGGCGCGAAGTCGATGAACCAATCATGGAGAAGCGAACCGAGGAGGCTATGCCGTGGCTTTGGGCAAAATTGCCCGGCATTAGAGCATTAATCCGGCGATATTGTAAGGGAGAATCCCTCTCAACAAGTGGCTCTTGATCGGGATGGCCGCCTATACCCGGCTAAGGCAGGCTCAGGTCTCATTGGACAAGGCTCAGGCTGGTATTGCCGTAGAAAGTCTGACATTATTGCAGGTTCGACGGTTGCTGCCTTCGTTGGGGCCGGCGGCGTCTGGCGGGTGGTGGTTGACGCAATGCCTGATCACCCGCATAATGCGCTTCTTTTGGAGGGGTTCCCGAGCGGTCAAAGGGGTCAGACTGTAAATCTGCTGGCATTGCCTTCGAAGGTTCGAATCCTTCCCCCTCCACCACAAATTGTTAGCGCGGGTGTAGTTCAATGGTAGAACCTCAGCCTTCCAAGCTGATGGCGTGGGTTCGATTCCCATCACCCGCTCCAAGAGTTTTGCCCATATAGCTCAGTCGGTAGAGCACTTCCTTGGTAAGGAAGAGGTCTCCGGTTCAAGTCCGGATATGGGCTCCATGATTCAAACAGTAGGCCTTTTCGTTTTGTAGGAGTGATTGGGGATGTCCAAAGAAAAATTCACACGAACCAAGCCGCATGTGAACGTAGGCACGATCGGTCACGTGGACCACGGCAAGACGACGTTGACGGCAGCGCTGACCAAGATTGGGGCGGAAAAGTTCGGCGGCGAGTTCAAGGCTTACGACCAGATCGACGCGGCGCCGGAAGAGCGCGAGCGCGGCATCACCATTGCGACCGCCCACGTCGAATACGAGTCGCCGAACCGGCACTACGCCCACGTGGATTGCCCCGGTCACGCCGACTACGTGAAGAACATGATCACCGGTGCCGCTCAGATGGACGGCGCGATCCTGGTGTGTTCGGCCGCCGACGGCCCGATGCCGCAGACCCGCGAGCACATCCTGCTGGCCCGTCAGGTGGGCGTGCCCTACATCGTGGTGTTCCTGAACAAGGCTGACATGGTGGATGACGCCGAGCTGATCGAGCTGGTGGAGATGGAAATCCGCGAATTGCTGGGCACCTACCAGTTCCCCGGCGACGACACCCCGATCATCATCGGCTCGGCACTGAAGGCACTGGAAGGCGACCAGAGCGACATCGGCGTGCCGGCCATCGTCAAGTTGGTACAGGCTTTGGATGATTACATCCCGCTGCCGGAGCGCCCGGTGGACCAGCCGTTCCTGATGCCGATCGAAGACGTGTTCTCCATTTCGGGCCGCGGCACCGTGGTGACCGGCCGGATCGAGCGCGGCAAGGTCAAGGTGGGCGAAGAAGTCGAGATCGTCGGGATCAAGACCACGGTCAAGACCACCTGCACCGGGGTCGAGATGTTCCGGAAGCTGTTGGACGAAGGCCAGGCCGGCGACAACGTGGGCGTGCTGTTGCGCGGCACCAAGCGGGAAGATGTGGAGCGCGGTCAGGTACTGGCCAAGCCCGGTTCGATCACCCCGCACACCCACTTCGAAGCGGAGATCTACGTGTTGTCGAAGGAAGAGGGCGGTCGTCACACGCCGTTCTTCAACGGCTACCGCCCGCAGTTCTATTTCCGGACCACGGACGTGACCGGGTCGGTGGACTTGCCGGAAGGTGTCGAGATGGTGATGCCGGGCGACAACATCAAGATCACGGTGAAGCTGATCGCGCCGATCGCCATGGAAGAAGG
>VEPB01000373.1 GCA_012026715.1 Methylococcaceae bacterium
GAGATGGGTTGGAGCAAACTAAAATACGTCACCAACAACTGGCAGACGGTCACCTTCACAAATGTATCGTCAACGCTGTTGAGCAAATATCCGCCGCCGCTGTAAGCGTTCGGAATTGATCCCTTGATCATAGAGACGCCGCTAGATCGAATCGATCTAGCGGCGTTTTCTTTGTTGAGCATGCGTTCGGCAACAGACGCTACGCCCTTTGTTCTTGAAGCGTCTTGGGTTCCGTGGCCCCAATCGTTGAGAACATAGCAATTCGAACGGCCTCAGGGTCGACGGATTGGATCAATCCGCCAGTCTGGCGCGAATCCCGAAAAGACCATGGAATTCGGGCAGGGAAGGCTGACCGCGATCGGGTGTGCGGTATTCCTGTCCCACATCCTTCCCGACCGTGGCATAGGACGAATTCCCACGGGTTGCCCGGTCGCCTTTCACTGGCAGGGCCTCCGGTGTGATAATGCCGTTTTCGCCATCGCGCCCATGGTCAAGAAACCCTTCCGATTCGAGGAGTCCCTCGCCGAGCTGGAGCAGCTGGTGGAGCGGATGGAGCAGAGTACCCTCCCCCTCGAGGAATCCCTCAAGCTGTTCGAGCGGGGGATCCAGCTGACGCGGGCTTGTCAGAATGCCCTCAAGGACGCGGAGCAAAAGGTCCAGATCCTGAATCTGGAAGACGGCGACCCCCGATTGAAACCGTTTACCGATGAATCCTGAACAATCCCTGCAAGATTTCATGAACGCCTGCCAGGTGCGGGTCGAAGCCGCCTTGGACGCGCGTTTGCCGGCTGCCGCAAAACTGCCGGAACGGCTGCATCAGGCCATGCGTTATTCCACCCTCGGTGGCGGCAAGCGATTACGTCCGCTGTTGGTATACGCCACCGGACAGGCTCTTGGTGTGGCGCCGGACGTCTTGGATGGTCCCGCTTGCGCGGTCGAATTCATTCACGTCTATTCGCTGATCCACGATGACCTGCCGGCCATGGACAATGACGATTTGCGCCGCGGCAAGCCCACTTGCCATAAGGCCTTCGATGATGCGACGGCGATCCTCGCGGGCGACGCCTTGCAGGCGCTCGCCTTCCACGTTCTGGCTCACGATCCGGCTTTGGCCGTAACGGCCGAGCAGCGGATCGCCATGGTCGAGACGTTGGCCATGGCCAGCGGATCTCTGGGCATGGTCGGCGGACAGGGCATCGACCTGGATTCCGTAGGCAAGGAATTGGATCTGCCGGGTCTGGAGGCCATGCATATCCGCAAGACCGGCGCGCTGATCCGAGCCAGCGTCAGGTTGGTGGCCCTGGCCAGGTTTGGACTGGAGGAAGGCACCGCCGAACGGTTGGATCGTTACGCCAAGTGCATCGGTCTGGCGTTCCAGATTCAGGACGATATTCTCGACGTGGAGAGCGACACCCAGACCCTTGGCAAAACCCAGGGCAAGGATCAGGTCAACGATAAGCCGACCTATCCCGCACTTTTGGGTATGGCTGCAGCAAAGGAAAAGGCTGGGGATCTGATCGACGAAGCCTTGGATTGTCTGAAGCCCCTTGGAGCGGGCGCCGAAAGTTTGTGTGGCCTCGCCCGCTTCATCGTGCAGCGACACAGCTGATAAATCTGTGGCGGTTGTTGGCGTGACGAAGGCCGGTCGGCTTTTTCTTGATCCGGCCTCGGTCTGCGGAACATAATTGAAACAATAAGAAAGCCCGAGCGAACGACTCGGGTTTAGCCCCCCCTCGTCAGCGACCCCAAGTTCGGAACCCGCAATTCATGAGCAACTCACAGTACCCTCTGCTGCAAGGAATCAACAGCCCTGCCGATCTGCGCCAGCTGTCCGAGGCCCAGTTGCCGCAATTGGCGGAGGAGCTCCGCGGTTATCTGCTCGATAGCGTGAGCCAGTCGGGCGGCCACTTGGCGGCGGGACTCGGCACGGTCGATTTGACCATTGCGCTGCACTACGTGTTCAACACCCCGGAGGACCGGCTGGTATGGGATGTGGGCCACCAGGCCTATCCCCACAAGATACTGACCGGGCGGCGCGACCGCATGCCCACGATCCGCAAGAAGGATGGCCTGTCGGCATTCCCCAGTCGCTGCGAGAGTGTTTACGACACCTTCGGCGTCGGTCATTCCAGCACCTCCATCAGTGCGGCACTGGGCATGGCCATCGCCGCAGCCCTCGACAGGAGCGGCCGTCATGCGGTGGCCATCATCGGCGACGGTGGCATGACCGGCGGCATGGCGTTCGAGGCGCTCAACCACGCCGGAGTGATGGACGCCAATCTCCTGGTCATTCTCAACGACAACGAGATGTCCATCTCACCCAATGTGGGTGCGCTCAACAATTACCTGGCCAAGATCCTGTCCAGCAAGTTCTACTCGACGGTGCGCGAAGGCAGCAAGCAGCTGCTCAGTCACAGCATGCCCAGCGTGTGGGAGTTGGCGCGCCGCGCCGAGGAGCACGTCAAGGGCATGGTGGCGCCGGGCACCCTGTTCGAGGAGTTGGGCTTCAACTATATCGGTCCGGTGGACGGCCATGACCTGGACGTGTTGGTTACCACCCTGCGCAACCTGCGGGAACTGCCGCCGGGGCCACGCTTTTTGCATATCGTCACCAAAAAGGGCAAGGGCTATCCACCGGCCGAGCAGGACCCGGTCGCCTACCACGGCGTCGGCACTTTCGATCCCAGCAAGGATCATCTGCCCAAGGCCAAGCCCAGCACACCCACCTATACCGAGGTGTTCGGCCGGTGGCTGTGCGACATGGCGCAGCAGGAGCCAAAGCTGCTGGGCATCACCCCGGCCATGCGGGAAGGGTCCGGCCTGGTGGAATTTTCCGAGCGCTTCCCCGACCGCTATTTCGACGTGGGCATCGCCGAGCAGCATGCCGTCACCGTGGCCGCAGGACAGGCCTGCGAAGGCTGGCATCCGGTGGTGGCGATTTATTCCACATTCCTGCAGCGGGCTTACGACCAGTTGATCCACGACGTCGCCCTGCAGAACCTGCCGGTGCTGTTTGCCATTGACCGCGCCGGCCTGGTGGGCCCCGACGGCCCCACCCACGCCGGCAGCTTCGATTTCAGCTATATGCGTTGCGTGCCCAACCTGGTGCTGATGGCGCCGGCCGACGAAAACGAATGCCGCCAGATGCTTTACACCGGGTTCCAATACCAGGGACCGGCGGCGGTTCGTTATCCCCGCGGCAAGGGGCCAGGCGTCGATCTGCAGCAGGCGATGGAAGCCCTGCCGCTGGGCAAGGCGGAAATCAAGCGTTCCGGTCGCCACGTGGCCATCCTGGCGTACGGCAGCATGGTGATACCTGCCGTGGCGGTCGGTGAGCGGCTGGGGGCGACGGTGGTCAACATGCGGTTCATCAAGCCGTTCGACGAGACCTTGGTGCTGGAACTGGCGCAGAGCCACGATTGCCTGGTGACGGTGGAAGAGAATGTGGTCGCCGGCGGTGCCGGATCGGCGGTGGTCGAGTTTCTGACCCGCAACCAGGTGCTGTTGCCCGTGCTCAACCTGGGCCTGCCGGATCTGTTCGTCGAGCAAGGCAGTCGGGAGGAATGCCTGGCCGCCTGCGGACTGGATGAAGCCGGCATCGGCGCCGCCATCGAAGAGTTCCTCGCGGTGGGTTCCCGCGCAATGCAGGCGAGACCCGCCAAGGCCAAGGGCAAGCATTGATGGAACGGCTCAAGAGCAAGGTCCGTGACATTCCGGACTTTCCCAAGCCTGGCATCCTCTTCAAAGACATCACCCCCCTGGTCAAGGATCCCTCCGCATTGCGGCTGGCGGTCCACCAGTTGCTGCATCCCTTCCTCGGCGAGAATGTCACGGCGGTGGCGGGCATGGAGGCGCGCGGCTTCATCTTCGGTTCGCTGGTAGCTTGGGAGCTCGGCGTCGGCTTCGTGCCTCTGCGCAAGCCGGGCAAGTTGCCCTACGACGTGCAGACGGTGGGCTACGATCTGGAATATGGCAGTGCCGCCCTGGAAGTCCATATCGACGCTCTCGGACCGGGTGACCGGGTGCTGCTCATTGACGACCTGCTGGCCACCGGGGGTACTGCCAAGGCCAGCTGTGAACTGATTGAGAACCTGGGCGCCGAGGTTCTCGCCTGCGCCTTCGTGGTGGAACTGGATTTCCTGCGAGGCCGGGAGCAGCTGAGCAAGTACCGAGTCCATTCGTTGCTTCACTATTAGGGATGGATGTGGCGGTTCTCGTTGGGGGGGCTTCTGCCCGAGACTCATCGAGCCGCTGATTAGGCTATTGCCGAGGTAGCGCCGATGCCGTTCCTGAAAGCCTCCGCCTGACTGACATGTCTCCCGCCGACGCCCTCAATAGTCCAGTCTTTCTGCTCGACAAGCCGGGCGATGTTGTCGAAAAACTGCGGGTCATGGCAAGGCAGCGTAGCCTGGTGTCCCTCACGATCGCCGCTGGCGGGACCAGCCTTGGATCGATGGTGGTGGCGGTGCTGCCGGAGCGGGGCCTGGTGGTGCTGGATCCCAGCGCCAATAGCAGGCGCAACCAGCAACTCCTGGAGGCCGGCTCTGCCCGCTGTGAAACCCAGGTGAACGGCATCGAAGCCCAGTTTGACCTCAGTGGTTTCCGGGAAGCCGACCTCGATGGGCAGACTCTGCTGGCCGCGTCGATCCCGGAGCGCCTGTTCTGGCGGCAGCGGCGGGCCTATTACCGGGTGACGGTGCCGCTCGGACGACTGGTGAAATGCCGGGTCCAGTTGCGGGGCGAGGGATCGGCGGATTTCGCCGTGCACAATCTGAGCATCGTCGGCATTGCACTCCTGGATAACGCCGCGCTGCTGCGGGAAACCGCCACCACCGGACAGATTCTCGGCCCTTGCCGCTTGTTGGTGCCGGGGCTGGACGAGGACCATTTTTCCCTGGAACTGCGCAACAGGGTCGAGCCGCTCCGGCGCGATGACCTCTTGTCGGCGGTACGGTTGGGAGCGGCCTTTCGAGGTGTCGGCCGCAGTTTCGAGATCAAGCTGCAAAAATATATATTCGAGTTGGAGCGTGAGTTCCGTCGGGGGCAGGACCCCGAAGGGAACTGACCGTTTCATCCGTTCGAGTTTCATGATGAGCCATTTAACTTCGTTGTTGCCCAATCCGCGCGTCGCGGTCGCGTCGATTCAGTTTGCCGCCAGGCTGCTCGGGTCGGAATCGGCGCAGGCCGGGGCGGATTTCATCGGCGGGCAGGCCAATGCGGAGGCGGACGAACTGTCAGCGGAACAGGTGGACGGGGCGTTTGCCGAACGGGCGAGGGCCATGCAGCACTGGCTGGAGTCACGCGAGGAGGAACGCCGCGTGATGGGCGTCGCCCACGTCTACGAGCGTCCGCGTGCCATTGTGGATCACGACGGTTATCCGCGTAACGGTCATTCATCCAGGATCCGGTCGAAGTCGTCCGGGAAAGGTCACGACCGGCGCAGTCATCAGGAAATGGCGAAGCGCTCTGCTAGAGGCCATGCGGCCGGGGATCAAAGGCACCAGGCAGTCCGGGGGGCAGAACGTCGCTCCGCGAAAGCCTCCAGCAAGACCTCGGCCGGAAAGTCGGCGGGCAAGCCGACTGCCTCCAGGTCACCGGGCAAGTCTGCCAAGACTTCCGCCAGGAAGCACCGCTAATCCCAACGGCGGTTCGACCCATCAGAAGCTGCCGTCTTCCGGCTTGGGGTCCGGGTCGGCGGTCGGCTGGATGCTGTTGTCGACCACCAACGGCGTGCCGTTGCGCAGCTTGATCTGGCCAGCGGTCACCACGGTCTCGCCCTCGTTCAGGCCCCGCGTCACCGCGATCTGATCGCCACGGCTTTCCCCGACGTCGACGAAGCTTTGCCGGGCGGTCAGCTTAGGTTTGCCTTGAGAGTCGTCCCCCTGCCGCTCCACCACGTAGACGATGGCGCCGTATGGGTTGAAGCTGATGGCGGTGCGCGGCACCGTGAGCTGGCGGCGGGCCTGGCCCACGTCGATCTGCAGGCTGGCGAACATGCCCGGCAGCAGTTTGCGGCCAGGGTTCTTGAGGGTGGCGCGGATCGCCACGTTGCGGCTGCCTTCCTCCACCTTGGGATTGATTACGCTGATCTCGCCGGCAAACCGTTCGTCAGGGTAGGCGTCGCTGGCTGCATGGACCGGCTGGCCGATCCGAATCGCGCCCAGTTCCTGCTGCGGCAGCAGAAAGTCCAGGTAGATGGGGTCGAGCGCCTGCAAGGTGGCGATCACGCTGCCGGCTTCCAGATACTGGCCCAGATCGACCCGGCGCAGCCCCAGCCGGCCGGCGAAGGGCGCCCGGATCAGTTTCTTGTTGAGCAGCGCCTGTTGTTGCGCCACGTCGGCTTCGGCCCGGGCCAGGGCCGCGCCGTCGCCGTCCACGGTCTGCTGGCTGACCGCCCTGGCGGCCAGTTGCTGGCGATCGCGGTTGAGGGTGATGCGGGCCAGATCGGCGACGGCCTTGAGCGACTGCAACCTGGCGCTGTCGTCGTCGGCGCGAAGTTGTACCAGTGGCGCTCCCGCGCCGACCTCCTCGCCCTGCTTGAAATGGATGTCGGCCACGATGCCGGCGACCTCGGCGCTGATTTCGGTGCCCCGCAGGGCTTTGAGGGTGCCTACGGCCTTCAGCCTGGGTTGCCAGTCCTGGTAGCCGACTTCGGCGGTCGCCACGGTCTGCGGCGGCATCCCCTGACCCGACAGGGCCTGTTTCATCATCTTGCCCTTGAAGGCGACGAATCCGAACACCCCGCCCAGCACCAGTCCAACCATCACCAGCATGATGAGCATGCGCTTGATCATGGCCGGCTACCCCGCGGGTTTGGTTCGGCGTAGGTTGGGTTAGCGCAGCGTAACCCAACTATCCGCAGTTGACGTTGCCGGGCGACGTCGAGGCCGATA
>VEPB01000342.1 GCA_012026715.1 Methylococcaceae bacterium
TGGGAGTCGGGGTCGGGGTCGGCGTAGCTTTAACAACAGTTGCGGGAATCGTGCCGGGGGGCGGGTTCTTGGCGATCTCCTCTGCCGTAAGCGTGGTGAAATTGAAATCCTGCCATGTAGCCGTTACATATTTGAATCGGCCATTGCCAATTTGAGTATTGTTGACACCATACGCAGCTTGATCAATATTCAGGCTTCTCCAGAAATCTCCACCCATGTCGACAAGGTAACGTGCAGTGGATACATCACTAGCTTTCGAGGGGTCGTCGACTACCAATCGAGCCTGAACTGTCGTAAAGATTCCGGCGATATCATTGGGGTCGATGGATGCTCTGCTGGTATTTGGCGAGAAGAACAGGTTACGCCCATGTGCCAACTTTACTGCAACGCTACCTTGACTCAAATACTTGAAGTCCGGGGTACTGCATGCGCCAATATAGGCTTCCGTGCAGCTAACTCCGCCTACCGACACGGAATATTGCAGCAATCCCCACTTCCCCGTAGATCTGCTTAGAACATATGAGTAAATATTTTTTAACTCAACTCTGGTGTTGGTGTCCTGGCTATCACTTACATCTCTGTAAACTTGACCCGTTGCGGTCGCAGCTTCCCACCCCACGGGCGGCTCGGCGCCGGCCAATATTTGAGCGCCATTTAAGATTGTCCAGTCGCTTGAAAGACCGTGAGGAGCAGCATCATTAAAAGGCTGCATATCGTTGACAATGGTTTGGACGTCGTTTGCAGATACCTGTGTTGAAGATAACAGCAGTGCAGATACCAGACCTAAAGTCTTTTTTGGAGTATGCGTAGACATGGCTAACCCTCGCTGAAAACAATAAAACTACAGTCATGTGTTGATTCGAAATTGACTACCCGGAAATACTAGGAGCCGGGAGGGGGACATAACTGGTTGTTCTCAAGACTAGGGGGTTAGGGCAGTCCCGTTTGCGAAGGAACTCGCAGTTTTGAGCACTGCGGTTTGGTGGATTAGCGAAGAACAGGTTGGTCCGGAAGCGCTTGATCCGAGAACAATTGCCCGCTTCCGCCGCGTTAACGGCTGATCTCGGTCCGTTGACTGCTTGACCAACATCCTTATTCGCCAGTAGCAGAAATTTTCGAGGAATGATTGTGGAAAGGGCAGATGATTGATTCATTTGGCCAGCGACGACATCGGTTAAGTTATTTTGTTAATTACCCCGCAAAAATGGATTGTGGGAAAACGCTGTTCAAAACGACAAACAAACTGGCTATTTCGTAAAGATCGGACGTCGACGTACTATTGGTTGGCCGCCCTGATTTTGAGCGACTCGCAAAAGCGGCTGAGTTTGCACGGTGAGAGGGCCAAGAAGGATGGCCGGGATGTTGACCAGTGCGGGGGTTCATGACGTCTTCCCAGGCCCTGTCCTTGGCGGCTACTCGCTCGATCATTCAAACGCGAGAAACCGCTTGACACCGATCGACGACCTGTGATTTTCTGGATATACAGAAATTTCGGAATTCATCATGAAGCTCACGCCGGTGATGGAAAAATACATTCTCCATTGGGGAGAGATGGGAACGCGCTGGGGGGTCAACCGCTCCGTGGCGCAGATCCACAGCCTGCTTTATCTTGCAGCCCGGCCGCTCACGGCGGAGGAGATCGCAGCGACCTTGGGAATTGCCCGCTCCAACGTCAGCACCAGCCTCAAGGAGCTGCAATCCTGGGGTTTGGTGAAGCTGCTTCACGTCAAGGGTGACCGCCGCGACCATTTCGAGGCCCTGAGCGATCTATGGGAGACTTTTTTCGCCATCGTCGAGAACCGCAAGCGGCGGGAACTGGATCCGACCCTGTCCATCCTGCGCGACTGCAGCCTGGAATGTACGGATGACCAGGACACCACCCGGGAGACCAAGCAACGCATCGTCGCCGCAACCGAGTTCCTGGAGAATCTGTTGGCTTGGTACGACCAGGTCCGACGGTTGCCCCATGCTGTGTTGCTACGGCTGCTGTCGCTCGGCGCCCGGGTAGAGCAGGTCTTGAAGGTGGCGAAGTAAAAATTTTGGGCCGATATTTCTTCAGTTACAGAAATGTCGGAATTTATCGACTGAAATCGGAGGCCATCATGCCGACTTTTCTCGACCTACTCGTCATCCAGGGCTGTCTCGGCGCCTACGACGTTCTATGGCATCACGAGTGGAAGGAGTGTCTGCCAGAGCGGCCGCAGGCCATCCGCGAACAGAAACTGCACGGTGTTCGCGAGCTGCTTTATGCAGTTGCATTCGTCGGTCTCGCGTGGTGGCGATGGCAGGGGGCGGCGGCTTGGCTGCTTGCAGGGATACTGGCTGTGGAAATGCTGATCACCGGCTGGGATTTCGTGGAGGAAGACCGAAGCCGGCGGCTTTCTCCGACGGAACGGGTCACCCACCTCGTCCTGAGCATGAACGGCGGCGCTTATCTGGTCCTGCTCTATTCCCACTGGTTGGAGTGGAACCGGGCCGCGACAGGCTTCGCCTTGGTCGACTACGGAATTCGATCCTGGCTCCTGACCGCGCTGGGTCTCGGCGTCTTCGCCTGGGGATTGCGGGACTGCCGTGCCGGATGGCGCCCGCCGATCCCCGCCGATGCGATGCCGCCGGCACACGCGAGGGAGGTGTGACATGCGCGTTCTGATTACCGGTGCATCCGGGTTTATCGGCGGTCACCTGCTCGACGCGTTGCTGGCTGCCGGCCACCTCGTGGTCGCCGGAGTTCGCCGACCCGACACGTTTCCCACCAGGGAAAATTGCTGCCCCATGGCAATCGACTTTTCCCAGCATATGGAGGCAGAATCTTGGATTCCGAAGCTGCACGGGATCGATGCCGTCATCAACTGTGTCGGCATCATCGGCGAAGACCGCCGCAATCGTTTCGATGATCTGCATCGCCGGGGTCCCTTGGCCCTCTTCCAGGCTTGCGCGATCGTGGGCATCCGCAAGGTGATCCAGATCTCCGCCCTGGGCGCCGATGACACCGCTTTCAGCCGCTACCATCTGAGCAAGAAGGCGGCGGATGACTACCTCGCATCAACCGGTCTGGACTGGTCCATCCTCCAGCCTTCGGTGGTCTACGGGCCCGGTGGCGCCAGTTTCACGCTGTTCAGCGCCATGGCCGCCCTTCCCGTAACCCCGGTGATCGGCGACGGCAGCCAGCGCTTGCAGCCGGTGCATGTGGCCGATGTGGTTGCCGCGGTCCTGAGGCTGTTGCCCGCGGAGGCACCCAGCCGGATGCGCTTGCCGCTAGTCGGCCCGGAAGTGCTCACCCTGGCGGAGCGGTTGAGCCGGCTGCGCGGCTGGCTGGGCTACCGCGCCGCGCCGGTTTGGAAGATACCGTTCGGATTGGTTCTGCCGGTCGGACAGCTGGTCGGCTCGCTGATCGCCTCGCCGCTCAATGGCGAAGCGCTACGCATGCTGCAGTGCGGCAATACCGGCGATCCAGCCGGCGTCACCCGCTTGCTGGGCCGCGCGCCCAAGTCGCTGGCGACAGCCCTTGCCGAAGCCCCCGCGCGGCAGCCCGAGCGCTGGCATGCCCGGCTGTTCTTCCTCATGCCGGCCCTCCGCTACGCCCTGGCGCTCCTGTGGATCTGGTCCGGCCTGACCTCGGCCCTGCTGTATCCCAAAAGCGAAAGCTATGCGCTCCTGGCGGAAGTGGGCGTTACCGGGCTCGCCGCTCCGGTCGCCCTTTACGGACTGTCCTTACTCGACCTGATCCTGGGGTCGGCGCTGCTGCTGCGCTACCGCGCAAAACTGGTCGGCACGCTTCAGGTGGGTCTGATGGCCGCTTACACCGTCATCATCGGCCTCTGGTTGCCGCACTACCTGCTCCACCCCTACGCCCCCCTGGTCAAGAATCTGCCCCTGATCGTCGCCACCTGCTTCATCATCGTTACGGAGGAATCCTGATGGATATCTATACGCTCAAGTGGATCCACATCTGCAGCTCCATGCTGTTGTTCGGCACCGGCCTGGGAACAGCCTTCTTCAAGTTCACCGCGGACCTGAGCCAGGACCTGCGGGTCATGGCCCACACCAATCGCCGGGTGGTGCTGGCGGACTGGCTGTTCACCACGCCCACCGTCATCATCCAGCCGCTGTCCGGCTATGCCCTGGCAATCGCTTACGGCTACCCCGCCGCCTCCCCTTGGCTGCTGGCGTCGCTGGGCCTCTACCTGCTGGCCGGAATCTGCTGGCTACCGGTGGTCTATCTTCAGATCCGCATGCGCAACGACAGCGCTGCGGCCCTTGCCGCCGGCCAGACCCTCAATCCCCGCTACTGGCAGGATGCGCGCACCTGGTTCTGGCTCGGCATACCGGCATTCATCGCCATGGTCGGCGTAATCTGGCTGATGGTCGCCAAGCCCGCTTTCTAATTAACCCGACACTCGCCGAGGACTTTCATGTCGAACCCATCCCTGTTTCATCGTGTGCTCGGCGAGGACGCCTGGAACCGGCTGGCGCCGGCGGTCAGGCGCCACTACAGCCTCGGCGCCGATGCCGAGACCCTGGTGCTGCATGGCGTCATGACCGAAATCTTCCACTCTCGCTGGATCAAGCCCTTGCTGCTGTTCGCCCAAGCCATCGACGCCCTGGTTCCCTATCAGGGAAACGACGTGCCGGTGGAAGTCCGCAACCGATGCGATCCCGCTCATCCCCAGACGCTGTTCTGGCATCGAACCTTCCGCTTTTCAGGTGGGCGCACCAGCCACTTCCGCTCCCGCATGGAGGCGGTGGCCGCCGGCGAGATCGTCGAACTGCTGCGGTTCGGCCTCGGCATCCATCTGCAGGTCGAAGAGCGCGACGGCGCCCTGATTTACCGGGCGCTCAGGCACTGCTGGAAGCTCGGACCCTGGATGCTGCCCATCCCCAACGGGCTGCTGCTGGGGGATGCCACCATCGTCGAACGTGCCGTGAGCGACGAAGAAATTCATCTGGAGTTTGCCATAGATCATCCCCTGCTCGGCCGCACCTTCGGCTACCGCGGCTACTTCACGCTGCCTCCATCGGGCTAGTAACCACCACTTCGACTGGTCGGGTGTCGAGCCGTGAAGTTGCATCCAAGCGACCGAATACCTCTATAATTTACCCCACTGGGCCGGTAGCTCAGCTGGGAGAGCGCCGCGTTCGCAATGCGGAGGTCGAGGGTTCGATCCCCTTCCGGTCCACCATATACCAAGCCGGAGAACACTCTCCGGCTTTTTTATGTCCGCTCGCAACGCCAGTCGTGGCGCGGCTTCGCGAATTCGTTTTTTGAGCGTCGGTCAGTCTCAGATCCGGTTTTTGGCCATTTTCTGGCCCAATTTCTTCTCTGTTCTCCGTTTGTCTCTTGTGCGGTCAAGAGATCAGGCCCTGCATTTATGCGGGTTTCGGGACTCCGGGTTGTAGTTGGTCGCTGGTTACTGCTAACGACTGGTTTTCAAATTTGACCGAGATGCACGCGCCCTCGCGAGTTCGGGCCGGTGTTGCAGTCGCAATTCGAAAACAAATACCCCAATGGAAAACATCCCTTCATTCATCGATTTCGAAGCCTCCAGTCTGGGTTCGGCCTCCTATCCGATCGAAGGGGCATGGAACCTGGCCGGTGGTTCGATCGAAAGCTGCCTGATCTCACCCGCCGGGATTTCCAGATGGACCGACTGGAGTGACAAAGCCGAACGGATTCATGGCATCGCCAAGGCGCAATTGTTGGTTGAAGGTCGGAGGAAAATAGGATGAAAGCCTGCTCACCCGCATGGTCGATCCGCGCTCGGCGCCGGAGGTCTTGCTGCTGCGGGAATCGATCCGGTCGTGGCGGTTCTACGACCATTTTCGCACCGATGCCGAGGCGCCGGCCCGCCAGCTTCAGGTCGGCACCCGCGCCCCGGCGCTGAGCCATGACGGCCGCGACGTCGCCGCCGCTCTCCAGACCATCCGCGAGATCGGAGATGGGGCCCGGCTCGATGAGGCGGGATCAGCGAAAGTCCTGCACGCTCCACACCCGGCCATCGGCCTTGGTGTAAAAGCCGCAGGCGACCTGGGTGTAACCAGGATTGCTCATGTTGATGTAATGACCATGGGTGGAGAAGTCCGATCCTGGGCCCTCGTTCCACATCATTTGTAAACAACTGCCGATCATGGATTCCGGCGGTCCCGGCCAGTCGGGGCATTCATTTTGCGCCCATTCCTGGCAATCGCCGAAGGCGCCATGGGCGGCTCCAGTCTGGGCATCGCTCTTGGCCTGATTGTCGGCGCAGGGTTCGGCTGCGCTCCAGCGAGCCAGGGGGGCCAGGCCGAGACCGGCGCGGTAGCTGTTGATGGTGTTGACGCAGATCTGGGCCGCGGACGTCGACGGTACCGGAGTCGGAGTGGGCGTTGGGGTGGGTGTAGGGGTTGGCGTCGAAGTGGGTGTGGGAGTCGGCGTCGGATGGGGTACGCTGGCCCAGGCGCCGCTGAACGGCAATGCGCTTTTACGAACCCCCTGCAGCTGGAATTCCCAGTCGGCTGGTCCCGTGCTGTTCTCATTCCTGAGACGGAACTTTCCTGTTGAGGGTTGATAGATCCCCAGAGTCGACACGCCGTCACCGTCCCAGTCTCCCGTTACGGGCAGCCAGCCCTTGACTCCGCCCGCCCCTTCGATAGTGGCGACGATCTCAGCCGGGCCGTTGCCGTTCCGGTTGATCAGGTGGAATACGCCAGTCTTGGGATCGTACAACCCCACGCTGTCGAAGCCGTTGCCATCCCAGTCGCCGGCCACTGGGCGCCAGTTCTTGCCGGCGCCTTCGATGCTGAACGTCAGATCGGCCGGGCCGGTGGCATTGTCGTTCTTGAGGTGGAACAGGTGGCGGACCGGATCGTAAACGCCAACGGAGTCTTCGCCATCGCGGTCCCAGTCGCCCGCGACGGGAATCAGGCCGGCACGCACCCCTTTCAGTTGAAATTTAAGTTGAGCCGGTCCGGTCACGGTTTGATTGCTGAGCTGGAAAGTGCGGGTCGACGGACGGTACAAGCCGACGCCGTCCAGGCCGTCGCCATCCCAATCGCCAGCCACCGGGCGCTGGCCGATCGGCGCGCGCTGCACCCTGAACCTGAGGTCCGCGGTTCCATTGGACAGATCACTCCGAATAGCGAAAATCCCGGTGGCCGGCACATAAGCTCCCACTCCCTGATCAGCGGCTGGCGCAGCCTGAATCGCGGCGCCCAGAAGAATCGTCAGGAACTCCTTCGATCGGGCCGTGCTGCGGGATGACTGGCGGTTGCGCACCACTGGCGAACTCAGGCAATCAGTAGGGAGACTGTAAACCCAGCCAGCGGATCGGCGAGCACGCCGGCCAAGCGAGCGCTGAGTCGACGTCGGACGCGCTAGGCGGACGGACCGTCGCCCCGCTCGACGCAACAGCCGAGCTCCAGCCCGGCGCGCTGAGCCAGGAAGATTGCGGTGTAAAGTTGCGGTGGCGAGCAACGGCAGCGCAACCAATGCGGGCGGTTTCACCGATCCGGAAAACACCAGCAGCAGGGACGATATGAGCAACAGGCTGGTATGGAGCGGATAAGCCAACAGTTGAGTGCAGAGGGGGTGCTTGTTCATGCTTGCATAACCATGAGTTTAGAAATTGCTGTTCGGTTGGCGCCAAGGAGCGGCGACGGGGCCGCCATTATCGCCAAAACCCGGTGCCGGTCGCCTCAA
>VEPB01000006.1 GCA_012026715.1 Methylococcaceae bacterium
GCTTGTAACACGCTGGAGCGCAACGGCTGGCTGGCTTCCGGAGCGTGGATTTATCTGGAGTGCGAAACCGGGGAGACACTTGAGGGCGTGCCGGAAAACTGGCACATTCACCGCGCCAAGCAGACCGGCGGCGTGGCGTACCGGCTGTGCCGACGCATGATCTAAGCTTCCGCCTACCAATCCGACACCCGGCCTATGCAAATTACCGCGATCTATCCCGGCACCTTCGATCCCATTACCAATGGCCACGTGGACCTGGTGATCCGGGCCGCGCGAATTTTCGACCGCATCATTCTGGCGGTGGCGGAGAACAAGGCGAAAACGCCGCTGTTCGACTTGCAGGAACGGCTCGCGCTGGCGAACGACGCGGTGGCGGACATCCCCACGGTGGACGTCATCAGCTTCGACAACCTGCTGGTGGATACCGCCCGAAAATTCGGCGCAACCGTGATCCTGCGCGGATTGCGCGCGGTGTCGGACTTCGAGTTCGAGTTTCAGCTGGCCGGCATGAATCGCTATTTGTGCAAGGAACTGGAGACGATGTTTTTGACTCCATCGGAGAAATACGCCTTCACCTCCTCGTCCTCCATCCGCGAGATCGCCAAGCTGGGGGGCGATGTTTCCGCATTCGTGTCGGACCGGGTGCTGCTGGCGCTCCGTGACAAGTATTCCCAATCCAAGAGGTAATCCATGGCTTTGATCATTCACGATGAATGCATCAACTGCGACGTCTGCCAGCCCGAGTGTCCCAACGAGGCGATTTCCCAAGGGGAAAGCATTTATCAGATCAACCCGGCGCTGTGCACCGAGTGCGTCGGTCATTTCGACCGGCCCCAGTGCGTGGAGGTCTGTCCGGTGGACTGCATCACCCTCGACCCCGATCACCAGGAGGATCGCGATAGCCTGTTCCTTAAGTACCAGAGGCTGGTCGGGGGAGCGCGGCAACCGGGGTAGAGGGCGGGGTCTTCGCCGGGGCCAGGGCTTGTCCTTGTCATCGGTCGTTCATCGAAGTCTTGTATCCTCGATCGGTTCCGCGCATCCCGGGAGTGTGAGGGACCTGGCGCGCCTCAGGCGTCGTCGCGGTGGACCGTAACCCGCAAGGTTTCTGATCTTGGCGGCCGCCAGCCGCCCGTCAGCCGTGGCGCCCGGTTCCGGTCATCTCCCGTCTTTGCCAGCCCCATCATTCAACCAACTGAGTTCTCCATGGATTGCACTGAATTGTTTCATGCCCTGATTCTCGGCATCGTAGAGGGTCTGACGGAATTTCTGCCGATTTCCAGTACCGGCCATCTGATCCTGGTGGGCGACCTTCTCAATTTCAACACCGAGAAAGGCAAGCTGTTCGAAATCGTGATCCAGTCGGCGGCGATTTTGGCCGTTTGCTGGGAATACCGCGTCAAGATTGGCCGGGTAGTGATGGGCTTGCCGAGCGATCCAGCGGCGCGCCGCTTTGCCGTCAACCTGTTGATCGCCTTCCTGCCGGCCCTGGTGTTGGGCGGGCTGTTCGGCAAGGCGGTCAAGCAGCATCTGTTCAGTCCGATACCGGTCGCCACCGCCTTCATCGTCGGCGCCTTCGTGATCCTGTGGGCGGATCGCCGCACGCATACCGTGCGGATTCAGGACGTCGACGAGCTGACTTGGTTCGATGCCCTCAAGCTTGGGTTGGTGCAGACCTTTGCCCTGTTTCCCGGCACGTCGCGTTCCGGCGCCACCATCGTCGGCGGGCTGCTGTTCGGCCTGTCGCGCCGGGCGGCTACGGAGTTTTCCTTCTTCCTGGCCATTCCCACCCTGATCGCGGCGACCGTTTACGATCTCTACGAGTCCTGGGGCATCCTGAGCGTCGACGATGTCGATCTGTTCGCGGTGGGCTTCGTGGCCTCCTTCATTAGCGCCTTCGTGGCGGTGAGGGGCCTGCTGCGCTACATCGTCCACCACGACTTCACGGTGTTCGCCTGGTACCGCATTCTGTTCGGGGTGGCGGTGCTGGTCACCGCCCATTTCGGCCTGGTGGCCTGGACTGTTTGACCGGGTTAGTCGCGGCGGGCATGGGTGACTTCCATTTTCTCCGCTGGCCCTGGCTGTTGGCCCTGATCCCGTTGCTGCTGCTGTACCGGGCGTGGCTCCGCCGTGGCCGGGTCCAGGGGGATTGGAGCAGCGTGTGCGATCCGGCTCTGCTCCCGCACATCCTGCTGCGAGCGCCGGGCGGAAGTCCTCGCTGGTCGCCCGGGCCGGGTTGGGGCTTGACCGCCGCCGTCCTGGCGGTGCTGGCGCTGAGCGGTCCGGTGTGGGAGAAGCTGCCGACCCCGGCAGTCCGCAATCAACAGGCACTGGTGCTGGTGCTGGATCTTTCGCCGGCGATGGGGGCGGTGGACCTCAGCCCGACCCGGATGGACCGGGCGCGCTTCAAGATCACGGACATCCTCCGCCAGCGCAAGGATGGGTTGACCGCCTTGGTGGCGTTTGCCGGCGAGGCCTATACCGTGACGCCGTTGACCGAGGACAGCGAGACCATCGTGTCCCAGTTGGGCGCCCTCAGCCCCGGACTGTTGCCGGGCAAGGGCAGCAGTCCCGCGGCCGGGCTGGAAATGGCCGGTCGCATCCTGCAGCAGGCGGGGCTGGTTCAGGGTGATGTCCTGCTGGTTTCCGGCAGCGGTGACGAGGGCTCGGCGGCGGATACGGCAGCGGCCATGGCCGCCCAGGGTTTCCGGATTTCGGTATTGGCGGCCGGGACCGAGGCCGGCGGCCCCATCGCCTTGCCCAAGGGCGGCTTTCTGCAGAGTTCCCAGGGAGAAACGGCGATTGCCCGGCTTCCGCTGGATGCCCTGCGGAAAATCGCAGCCTCGGGCGGCGGTCTGTTTCGCCAACTCAGCGCCGATGGCTCCGACCTTGCGGCCCTGCTGCCCATGTTCGAGCGCCAGGCGGAACTGGGCGGCGGGCCGGAAGATTCGTCCATCGTCCTGGAACAATGGGTGGAGGCGGGCATCTGGCTGTTGATCCCCCTGCTGCCGCTGGCGGCGCTGGCATTCCGGCGCGGCCTGATCGCCGGCTGGTTGCTGTTGGCGCTGATTCCGCTGCCACGACCGGCGGCGGCGTGGGAGTGGCAGGACCTGTGGCAGACCCGCGACCAACGGGCGCAACGGGCATTCGATGCCCAGGACTACGGCCGCGCCGCCGAGACCTTCGAGGACCCCGCCTGGAAGGCTGCCGCCCAATATCGGGCCGGTCAGGCGGACCAGGCCGCGGAAACCCTCGCCCAGCGCCAGTCGGCCGACGACCACTACAATCGTGGCAATGCCCTGGCCAAAGCCAAGCAGTACCAGGCCGCCCTCGACGCCTACGATCGCGCCTTGGCCCAGAACCCCGACCACGATGATGCCCGTTATAACAAGGAGTTGGTGGAGCAGGCATTGCGCCAGCAGCAGTCCGGGCAGGACAAGAACCAGAACCAGGATGGCGGCAAGGACAAGAAGCCGGGGGATGGCAAGGATCAACAATCGGGGCAAGGCTCCGGGGAGTCCCGGGACAACGGTCAGGGGCAGCAGGATCAAGCCGCCCAGAACGGCGGGAAACCGTCGGGGCAGCAACAGGACGATTCCGGATCGGAGCCAGGCGAAGACCACCAGCAGGCCGGAACCGACCGGCAGGATCAATCCGAACATGCCAAACCGGCTCACGCCGATTCGGCCAAACCGGATGACCCGCAGGCCGGGGACGAACATGAGCAGGCGGCAGAGCGCCGGGGCGAGCAGGCTGGAATGAAGGGTCGGGAAGGCGAGCCGGAAGACGCCAAGCAGGCGGCGGCGAATCCTCAGTCGATTCATGGCATCAGCGAAGACCGCCAGGCGGCCGAACAGTGGCTGCGGCGGATACCCGATGACCCCGGCGGCCTGCTGAAGCGCAAGTTTCTCTACCAATACCAGCAGCGGCAGGGCCGCAGGCAGCCATGAGGAGAATAGCCCGCTGGCCGGGCGGGGCCGGATCGTTTGTGATGCTGATCCTGTTGTTGCAGGTCGGGTCGGCGTTGGGGGCGGTACGGCTGGAACTGGACCGCAACCCCGTGTCCATGGGGGAAACCCTGGATCTGAGTTTCACCGCCGATGACGACCAGGCCGACGATCCCGATTTCTCGCCGCTGGAGGCCGACTTCGAAGTGCTTGGCAACCGTTCTAGCCACAACCTGAGCTGGGTCAACGGCAAGTCCGCCTCGACCCATCAGTGGATCGTGACGGTCAGCCCCAAGCATGCCGGATCCATCGCGATTCCGGCGATCCGCTTCGGCGGCGAGAGCAGCAATCCGCTGTCGCTGACGGTGAAGGACGTACCCGACTCAAACCGTGCGCAGATCGACTCCGAGGTGTTTTGGGAAGTGGAGGCGACGCCCCGCAATCCCTACGTCCAGGCCCAGGTCATTTACACCCGTCGCCTGGTTCGCAAGGTCAACCTCATGGGCGATGGCCTGACCGATCCGCAGCCGGCCGATGCCCTGGTGCAGCGCCTCGGCGACGGCCGCGAATACCAGCAAATGCGCGGCGGCGAACGCTATACCGTGACGGAGTACCGCTACGCCATCTTTCCCCAGAAGAGCGGCACGCTCCACCTCGAGCCGGTGGTGTTGAACGCCCAGATCAGCCCGCCCGGCGGTAGTCGCTTCAGCCCTTTCATGGCCCAGTCCGGGAGGCGGATCAAGATTGCATCGGAGGCCCTGGATCTGGAGGTTCGGCCCATCCCCGCCGATTTTACCGGGTCGCGCTGGCTGCCGGCCGAGTCGGTCAGGCTGGATGAGAAATGGTCGAAGGATCCGCCCCGCACCGTGGTCGGCGAACCCTTGACGCGCACCGTCACAATTGCCGCCGCCGCCGCGACCGTGGGCGAGCTGCCCGAACTGGCGGCCGAATTGAGTCAAGGGGAACTGAAATCTTACGGCGACCAGCCGGTGCTCAAGGAAGAAGCCGGAATCGGCGGGGTCGCCAGCCTGCGCCAGGAAAAGCTCGCGCTCATCGCCGACCGCCCCGGTACCTATACGGTGCCTGGCCTGGAACTGGTCTGGTGGAACACCAAGACCGACCGGCAGGAGACGGTGCGGATCGAGCCGCGCCGGGTGACGGTGGCGGCAGCGGATGGCTCGTCCGCTTCCGCAGCCCCGCCTGAAGCCGCTAAGGCCCCGGCAATCCAGGCGCCCGCGCCGGCGGGACCGCAGGAACAAGCGCATTGGCGCTGGTTGGCACTGGTTTTGGGCGGCGGCTGGCTGGCGACCGCCGTTGCCTGGCTGGCGTGCCGGCGGCGGCGCCCGGCTCCGGAGCCGCCGACGCGGGCCGTCCGGCCTAATCCGGATGTTGCTGCCGCTTACAAGGAATTGACCAAGGCCTGCCGCGGCGATGATCCGGTGGCGGCTCGCGATGCCCTGCTGATCTGGGGGCGGGCGCGCTGGCCCCGGCAACCGCCGGTCGGGCTCAAGGACCTGGCGGCGCGGGTGGACGGCCGGCTGGGGGAGAAAATCCGGGAATTGGAGCGGTTGGTGTATGGCCCCGACCGCGGTTACCGCTGGTACGGGGAGGAGCTGTGGCGGGCGCTGCAGCAGCAGGCCACGCCGCCGCAAGCTGGCGCACGCCTGCCGGCGGCGCTGGAGCCGTTGAACCGGATCGGCGAGGCGGAGTAAGTTCGGCGCATCCTCAGCGCGTGCCGAACACCACGATGGTCTTGCCCTTGACCCGCACCAGCCCCTGTTCGTCCAGGTTCTTCAGCACCTTGCCGGCCATTTCGCGGGAACAGCCGACGATGCGGCCCAGTTCCTGCCGGGTGACCCGGATCTGCATGCCGTCCGGATGGGTCATGGCTTCCGGCATGCGGCACAGTTCGGTAAGGGCGTGGGCGATGCGATCGGTCACGTCCAGGAAGGCCAGGGCCCCGACCTTGCGGGTGGTAGTCAGCAACCGATTGGACAGCTGTTTGCCGAAGGTCAGCAGGATGTCGGTGGAATGGGCCGATAGCTCGTTGTGCAAGAGTTGCAGCAGCCGGTTGTAACCGATCTCCGCCAACTGGGTCGGTTCGCGGGTGCTGACGTGCACGTCGCGCAACATGGGGCCGACGAACACGCCGATCTCGCCGATGAAGTCACCCTTGTTGAGGTAGGCGATGACGATCTCGTGGTGGGTGATCTTGTTGGGCATGCTCACCGCCACCGAGCCTTCCGCCACATAATAAAGCGTGTCGCCGGCGTCTCCGGGCTTGACGATGGACGTTTTCGCCGGGTACCTGCGCCGGTGGCAATAGCGCAGCATCTCCTCGATGGCTTCGTTCTTGGTCGGCGGCACAATCTTCATGACAGAGGTCTCCTCGCTCCAAAACGCCTAAAGTCTAGCTGGAATTGCGGCGTGGGTAGGCGCCGTCGAAGCGGCCCAGTGCCCGCTGTGCCGGTCAATGATGGCGGATTCCGCCCGGCTTGCGGAAACGCGAAGGATCGGCTTGGCGAAAGGAGGATTTATGTTACCCTATGCGCCTTTTTTTTCAGGGTGATAGGGCGTCATGAAAGCGCGCGTGCGGTGGGTCGAAAAGGCAAAGTTCCTGGGCGAGTCCGGCAGCGGCCATTCCGTGTTGATGGACGGCCCGCCGGAGGCCGGCGGCGAGAACCTGGGGGTGCGCCCCATGGAGATGCTGTTGCTGGGCATGGGTGGCTGTACCGCGTTCGATGTGGTCCATATCCTGAAGAAAGGCCGCCATGATGTCGCCGGCTGCGAGCTGGAAATGGAAGCGGAGAGGGCCGACGGCGACCCCAAGGTGTTCACCCGGATCAACATCCACTACCGGGTGAGCGGACGCGGCTTGAAGGAGGCCGTGGTCCAGCGTGCGGTCGAATTGTCCGCGGAAAAATACTGCTCGGCGTCCATCATGCTGGGCAAGACCGCGGAAATCACGCACTCGTTCGACGTCGTGGAATCGGGGCAAGGCGCATAAAGCGCCGCGTTTTACTTAAATCCTTGCGGCCGCGAGATGTCGATGGGCGCGTTACACAACGGGGTGATCTCTACATCGATGGACAAGTTGCAGTTGCACGGTTTCAACAACTTAACCAAGTCGCTTAGCTTCAACATCTACGACATTTGCTATGCCAAGTCGGAGCAGCAGCAGCGGCGCTACATCGAATACATCGACGAGGCTTACAGCGCCAAGCGGCTCACGCAAATCCTCACCGACGTGACCGCGATCATCGGCGCCGAGATCCTCAACATCGCCCGGCAGGACTACGAGCCCCAAGGCGCCAGCGTCACCATGCTGATCTCGGAGGGCCACGACCTGCCCGCGTCCATGACCACGTCCGATAGCAACTCGGAAGCGCCGGGGCCGCTGCCGGACGCGGTGGTGGCGCACCTCAACAAGAGCCACATCACCGTCCACACCTACCCGGAGAGCCATCCCCACAACGGCATCAGCACCTTCCGGGCGGATATCGACGTGTCCACCTGTGGCCGCATCTCGCCCCTGAAAGCCCTGAACTACCTGATCCGCAGCTTCGAGTCGGACATCGTCATCATGGACTACCGGGTGCGCGGCTTTACCCGCGACATCAGCGGCCAGAAACATTACATCGACCACGAGATCACCTCCATCCAGAACTACATCGCCGACGCCACCGCCGACCGTTACCAGATGATCGACGTCAACGTCTACCAGGAGAAGATCTTCCACACCAAGATGATCCTGAAGGACTTCAACCTGGACAACTACCTGTTCCAGACCGACAAGGAAGAGCTGGGCGAGACCGAGCGCCAGGCGGTCCAGAAACAGCTGCGCCAGGAGATGGCGGAAATCTTCTACGGCCGCAACTACAAGCTGCGGCGCTGACGATTCCCGGGCGGCGCCTCTCGCGCCGTCCTTTACCTCACGGCGGTTTTCCCTTAAGTTGGCGGAAACGACCAACTCGACGAGGATTTCCGCCATGAGCAGCTTCCCCAGCGACCTGAAATACGCCAAGTCCCACGAATGGGCGCGGTCGGCCCCCGATGGGACGGTGACGGTGGGCATCACCGACCATGCCCAGGAACAGCTGGGCGACATCGTCTACATCGAACTGCCGGTGGCCGGCCGCGCCGTCAAGGCGGGCGAATCCTGCGCCGTGATCGAATCGGTCAAGGCCGCGTCCGACATCTACAGCCCGATTTCGGGCACCATCACCGAAGTCAATGGCGAACTGGCCAATTCCCCCGAGTCGGTCAACCGCGACGCCTACGCCGGCTGGCTGTTCAAGGTCCAGGCCAGCGCCCCGTCCGAACTGGCTGCCCTGCTGGACGCCGACGGCTACCGCGCCTCCGTCGGCGAGTAGCGCCATGCCCTTCATCCCCCATACCGAAGAAGACGTCGCCGCCATGCTGGCCACCATCGGCGTCGCCGAGGTGGAGCAGCTGTTCGACGAGATTCCCCCGGAGCTGCGCGCAGCGCCTTTGAACCTGCCGGAAGGGCTGTCGGAGATGGCGGTCGGGCGGCTGATGGCGGAGCGGGGCGAGCAGAACCGGCCGCTGCTGTGCTTTGCCGGAGCCGGCGCTTACGAACACCACATCCCGGCGGCGGTGTGGGAGATCGCCCAGCGCGGCGAGTTCTACAGCTCCTACACCCCTTACCAGGCCGAGGCCAGCCAGGGCACCCTGCAGGTGCTGTATGAGTATCAGAGCATGATGGCGGGGCTGACCGGGCTTGATGTCTCGAACGGGTCCCTCTACGACGGCGCCTCGGCTCTCGCCGAAGCCGTCCTGATGGCGCTGCGGATCAATCCTCGCAGCCGCCGCATCCTGCTGCCGCGCACGGTCCATCCGCGCTACCGCCAGGTGGTTCGGACCCTGGTGGGTCGGCAGGGGGTCGAACTGATCGAGCTGCCTTTCGATCCGGCCGAGGGCAGGATCGATCCCGCCTCCCTGGCTGCCTATGAGAGCCTGGAGGCCACTGCCCTGGTGATTCCGCAGCCCAATTTCTTCGGGGTGCTGGAGGAAGTGGACGAACTTACCGACTGGGCCAACCGCACCGGGGCGCTTGCCATCGGCCTGGTGAATCCGGTGTCGCTGGGATTGCTCAAGCCTCCCGGTGCTTGGGGCAGCGACGGCGCAGCGATCGCCTGCGGCGATGGACAGCCCTTCGGTGCGCCCCTCAACGGCGGCGGACCTTACTTCGGCTTCCTGTGCTGCCGCAAGCGCGACATCCACCAACTACCGGGTCGTCTGGTCGGCGCCACCGTCGACCGCGACGGCAAGCCCGGCTTCACGCTGACTCTTCAGGCCCGCGAGCAGCACATCCGGCGCGCCAAGGCGACCTCCAACATCTGCACCAATCAGGGCCTGCTGGCGACCGCCGCCGCCATCCATTTATCCCTGCTGGGCCCGCAAGGCGTGCGCGGGGTCGCGCTGCAGTGCCACGGCCAGACCCGCAAGCTGGCTGCCCGGTTGGGCGGGATTGCCGGGGTCGAAGCGGCGTTCAAAGGGCCATATTTCCACGAATGGGCTTACCGGATCAACCGGCCGGCCGGCGGCGTACTGGAGCGGCTGATGGCGGAGGGCATCCTGGCGGGCTGCGAGTTGTCGCGGGATTACCCCGACCTGGGCTCCGCCATTCTCACCTGCGCCACCGAAACCCGCGAAGACGCCGACATCGAGGCCTATGGCGCGGCGTTGGAGCGGGTGTTGGCAGCGTAGGGACGTAGCCCGCATGCAGCGCAGCGGAATGCGGGGACTTTCCCCCCCAAACACTTCCCAACCATGACGGCCAAATCGCAATTCCCCAAGCTCGACATCAAGCACGGCCGGGTCGACCTGCGCCACGGCAGCGGCGGCCGCGCCATGGCCCAGCTGATCGAACAGCTGTTCGTCAAGCACCTGGACAACGAGTTGCTGCGGCGCGGCAATGACCAGGCCAGTTTCACGGTCGGCGGCGGGCGCATGGTGATGAGCACCGATGCCCATGTCATCGCGCCGCTGTTCTTTCCCGGCGGCGACATCGGTTCCCTGGCGGTGCACGGCACCATCAACGACGTGGCTATGGCCGGCGCCCGGCCGCTCTATCTGGCCGCTGCCTTCGTGCTGGAGGAGGGCTTTCCCCTGGCCGACCTGGAACGTATCGTCGTCAGCATGGCTCACGCAGCGAACCAGGCTGGCGTGCCGGTGGTGACCGGCGATACCAAGGTGGTGGAGAAGGGCAAGGGCGACGGGGTGTTCATCACCACAACCGGGATCGGCGTGGTGCCGGAGGACGTGCAGATTTCCGGCGATCTGGCGCGGCCCGGCGACGTCATCCTGCTGAGCGGCAGCATCGGCGACCACGGCGTGGCGGTGATGGCCAGCCGCGAGAACCTGGAATTCGAAACCACCGTGCAGTCCGACAGCGCGGCTCTCCACAC
>VEPB01000052.1 GCA_012026715.1 Methylococcaceae bacterium
CCCGCCATGCGCTTGGCGGCCCCGGAGATCGTATCGAGGTAGTGGCGGCTCTGTTCGTCCAGGCCGTCTCCGCTATGCCGCTTGAACAGGGAGATGAAGCCGTCGATGTGGCGCAGCGGTGCCCTGAGGTCGTGGGAGACCGAATAGGCGAAGGCTTCAAGTTCCTTATTCGCCGCTTCCAGGGCAGCGGTGCGATCCGCCACCCGGCGTTCCAGATCCAGGTTGAGGGCGCGGATTTCCTCCTCGGCACGTTTGCGATCACTGATGTCGCGCACCAGGGCCAGCACGTATCCATGCCCTTCATAGTCGAAGGAACTGGTCGTCACCTCTGCCGGAAAGGTGCGTCCGTCGTGGTCGCGGCAGACCGTTTCCACGATCCGTGTCGGTCGGCCGCAGTCTCTGCCGTCCAGCCAGGGCTGTGGCCAGGTGTCCGAGCCGATGGTAAGCAGGTTGAGGTGCAGCAACTCGCCGAGGTTCCGCCCCAGGAGCCGGCAAGCCTCGTCGTTGGCGTAGTGCACGAGGGCGTCGCGATCGATCAGCAAGGCGGCCTCGCGCACGTGATTGAGAGCAAAGTTCACCAGGGCGTTGGTTCTCGCCGCAGCCAGCGCGTCGTCGCGGGCCCGTTCCAGTTGTCGTTCGCGTTGCTCCAGCACCCCCATCATGGTGTTGAATGCCTGCTCCATTTCGACAATGTCTCTGGGGCCCCGGATTTCCGCTAGGAGTTGCTTCTCGCCCGCCGACGCCCTCCCCATGATGGATGCCAAGGTTTTCAGCGGCGTGGTCAGCCGCCGGGTAAGACCGATCAGCACGGCCAGAAAAATCAGGGCGACACTGCCGGATACCGCCAGATTGGTGACCAGAATGCCGCGCTCCATGGCCTTGAGGGAATTCTTGCTCATGGTCAGCCGGACGAAGCCGATCAACTCCCGCGGAGCCTCGGCGGCCGAAAAGGGGGATGGCTCGGCAGTGGGACCGCGGCGCGCGAACACCGGTGCCATGAAGACCCAATCGGACTCGGTTTCCTGCTCGAGTTCGAGCTGGTCCGGCCACCGTTGAGCCGCGGCTGGTGTCACGCCTCGCACCAACAGCGAACTCCGGTCGGCGCCATAGATCGCGACTCCCCTCACGTCCGGAAAAGCCAGGATCGAACGCACCGGAGTCTCGGCGTTTTCCTGGCTGAAATACAGCAGCGCCAGCGTCATCTGGTCGGCCAGGGTCTCCGTCGCCTTGAGTCCCTGGGCGATCCAGCGCTCCCGGACGATTTCGTAGGAGAGGGTGGAAATGGCAATGGAAGAAAGGAGTGAAATGCACAAGATGGCCAAGCTGAAACTGATGATCAGCTGGCTGAGGAAGCTGAGCTTGCGGGAGCCTGAGCGGGAACGGCGCAGCATGGGGGCGTTCACGGTTGCGACGGGAAGGTCACGCCGAACCGCCGCATGGCGGTGGCGGCAAAGCTAAGGCCCAAATGCTCCGCGGTCCGGAGATTCACGGCCAGCTGAACATCCCTTAAAGGCTCGATCGCATTGGCCGGCAAGGCTCGAACCTGGGCCCGGCTCCGCGCCATGGCCGCCAGACTGCGGCCCATACCGACATTGTCGGGATACAGCGCAAACAACGCGCCCTTGCGGACGTGGTCGAGATTGCTGGAAAACACCACAAAATTCTTGTCCCAAGCTTCGCGCAGCAATTGCGGCAGCAGCGCCTGCTCGTCCAAGGCGGCATTGTCGTGAGGCAGCCAGACGGCGACCGAGCTGTCCTTCACTTCCAGCAAAACCTTGTGGTAGAGCGCCGCGGCCTGACGCAGATCGGCCGCGGCCAGCGCATGGAAGACCAGGCCTTGCGACTTCGCGGCGTTCTGCGCGCGGACGATCTCCTCGTCGCTCCGGCTGGTGTCGTAAACGACCGTCACTTCGCGGGCATCGGGCACCAGGTCGCGCAAACGGCTAAACAGTATGGCCGGATCGGGGGTCAAGCTGATTCCCGGCAATCCTGACTCGTCCTGGCCCGGCGCCAGCAGGACCGCGCCGATGACCACCGGTAGCGACATGGAAAGGGGCTTGGCAACGGCGTAACCGGCGCGCCCCAGGGTGATGGCCACTTCGATCCGATCCTGCTTCAGTTGTTCAGCGAGGCCCGGCGGTTGCTGGTCGCGGTCCAGGACATAGGTCTTGACGGGCTGTGCCAACTCGCTTTCGACGCCGCGGACGATGTCAAGAAACACCTTGCGGTAGGGATCGTCCATATCTGGATAGAGCACGGCGACTCTCGGATCCCCCGCCCAGCACGGGGCCAGCCACAGCCAGGAAAGGGCCAGGATAAAGCCTATTCCGGTGCTGACCTGACGGCGCACTGCGAGCACGCGGTTGGCCTGCGTCGTGTCGTGGGTGTGGAGAACTGGCTGATCCATGGTTGATTGGGCTTTTTCTCGGTGCGGTTGCTAGAAGTTGAACCGAATCTCGCCGAAGAAGCTGCGGCCGGCGAGGGGCAGATCGTGGGGAATAGGCGCTGAGGGGAGACCCGCTGGGCTCGGTTCTCGGGCATCCGCGCCAAACAGGTTGCGTACCGAAAACGCCAGTTCGACACGGTCAAGGATATTCTTGCGGCGCAGGGTCAAGTCCACCCAGGTGTAGTCGGAAATCGGTTGACGGTTGTCGCCGGTCGGTCGCGCCCGGTCGCCCACCCATTTGATCTGTGGTACCAACTGCCAATGCGGCAAAAACTCCCATTCGGCCCTGACATAGACTTGATGGTGGGGCGCGTAGCCGGCGTCGCGATGCGAGGTTTGGTCGATCGATTTCTGATAGGAGTAATTGCCCACCAGTTTGAGATCGTCGAGGACTTTCCATTCGGCTTCGAGTTCGGCGCCATGTCCGATTTGTGAGCCGGTATTCTGCGCGGTAATCGTCGTGCCTCCGGGATCGGGCACGAAATTGATGATGTCCTTCCACCAATACTGGAAAAAATTCAGGCCCAGCTGCAGTTTGTCCGAGGGGCGATAATCGAAGGCCAGCTCGAGGCTGTCCATGGTTTCCGGCTTGAGGTGGGGGTTGCCGTTTGCGCCGGGATTGTTGATGTTGTAAAGCTCGATGAAGGCGGGAGCGCGGAAGGCACTGCCATAGATCAGCTTGGTGGTGAGGTCGTAACGGGTCTCCCAAACCAAGGCCGCTCGTGGATTGACCGTCTCACCGAAATCCGAATAGCGGTCGTAGCGCATTCCGGCCGTCAGCTGCCAATCCCTGGCGAATTTCCATTCGTCCTGAACCAGGAAATAGGTCACCTTGCGATCGCGGGTCGGCAGATAAACCAGGGCCGTGTTCGAGACATTCAGGAGCGGAGTTCCCGGCAGGAAGGGAATCGGGGTTCCCGTGACAGGGTCCGGGCCGAAGTTCTTCCATTCCCGGACCTTGTAAATGCTGTCGTAGTTGAAGCCGGCGCCCACGCGCAGGGTATGCGCCGAAAAGCCCCGATACACGGCGGTAATGCCGGCGCGCGCATGGCGCTCCCAGTTTTCCGGAATCCCTCGGAAACCATTGGCGAAGTTGACGTAACGCACCGGATTGACAAAGTCGATGAGCCCGTTTGAGCCAATAGGCAAGCGCGTGCCAGGGGGAAAAGCCCCGGTATTGTGCTGGGAGCCATCCAGATAACTGAGCTGTCCCGTCACCTCCCAATCTTCGGCGAATTCGGCGTCGTGGTACGTGAGATCGGCATTCCAGCGGTCGCTGCCCAACATGGTTACCGGATCGAGGGTCTGAAGCACCCCGGCCCCGCTGCCGTAATTGTCGCGGTGCTGCAGTCCGCCGCGAAAACGCCAGTGTCCGCGGGACAGGTCCAGACGGGCATCCAGATTGTCCCGCGA
>VEPB01000033.1 GCA_012026715.1 Methylococcaceae bacterium
GCCCCGTTCCGGCGCGATCCAGCCGGCCGGCAATCCCCCGTCCGCTCCCTCGGCCAGGACCCGCGCCAAAGCCGGCGCCTTGTCCGCCCCCGTCACCAGGAACAGCACCTCTGCCGCCCGATTGAGCACCGGCAAGGTCAGCGTCAGCCGGGTGGGAGGCGGCTTGGGCGAATCGTAGACGGCTTCGACCGAGTGCGGCGTCGATGGGGAGCGCCCCGGAAACAGCGAGGCGGTATGGCCGTCCGGCCCCATGCCCAGCACCACCAGATCGAACCGCTCCGTTCCCCCGAAGAACGCCGCCAGCTCGGCGCGATAACGCCGCGCGCAATCTTCCGGGTCGCCGTCGGTGGGCATGGGATGGCGGTTGGCGGCGGGAATCGGCACCCGGTCCAGCAGGGCCGAGGCGATCATGCCGTAGTTGCTGTCGGGATGGTCGAAGGGCACGTGGCGCTCGTCCACCACGAACAGGTGCAGCCGGTCCCAGGGGATGCGCGAACGGTAAGGCTCATCCGCCAGCAGCCGGTAAAACCGCTGCGGCGTGCTGCCCCCTGACAGAGCCAGGCTGATCTTCCCCGGCAGTTGGGAAAACAGTGCCACGGCATGCTCCGCGGCAGCCTGGGCCACGCCATCCGGGTCTGGCAGAACGAAGACGTTGTCGAGCCAGTTCGTTGATTCCACGGCAATTCCCTCAGCGATCAGAAGGCGTAATCGTAATCCACGACGAGCGGGGCGTGATCGGAAAAGTACTTCTCTTTGTAGACCGAGCCGTTGCGGGCGGTTTCCGCCAGGCCGGCGGTGGCGATGTGATAGTCGATGCGCCAGCCCACGTTGTTGGCGCGGGCCTGGCCGCGGTTGCTCCACCAGGTGTAGGCCTCGCCAGTGGCATCCGGGTACAGCCTGCGGTAGACATCGACCCACTGCTGCTGGTCGAACACCCGGCTGAGCCAGGCCCGTTCCTCCGGCAAAAAACCCGAGTTCTTCTGATTGGAACGCCAGTTCTTCAGGTCGATCTCGCGGTGGGCGATGTTCCAGTCACCACAAAGCAAGACGTCGCGCCCCGACCGTGCCAAGCCGTCCAGATGGCCGAAGAAGCGATCCATGAACGCGTACTTGGCCTGCTGACGGTGTTCACCGCTGGAGCCGGAGGGCAAATAGAGAGAAATCACCACCAAGGAACCGAACACCAGTTCCAGGTAACGGCCTTCGGCGTCGATCTCCGGCACGCCCAGGCCTTCCACCACCTGATCGGGAACCCGCCGGGTATAGATCCCTACCCCGCTGTAGCCCTTCTTCTCGGCGTAGTGGAAATAGCCGGTGTAGCCGTCGGGACGCAGCATGGCCTCGGTCATGTCGGCCGCCTGAGCCTTCAGTTCCTGCAGACAAACCACATCGGCGCCGGTTTCCGGCAACCAGTCGAGCAAGCCTTTGGACACAGCGGAGCGAATGCCGTTGAGGTTGAACGAAACGGCTCTGAACATGGATGTCGGTGGTCTCGTTTGCGGATCGGGTCTGGCGGGCTGACGCAAAAACGGCGAGCGTCATTGCCACGGGCGCGGCCGGCTGGCCAAAAAGTCCATCCGGCGCCCGCACGTCGGGCGCCGAGTATACCAGGGCGCGGACGGAGCCGGCGCCCCCCTCGCCCCGTTCGATCGCTCCAGCGTGCCACAGTCCCCAAGGTCTTCGCCAGGCGATGCGATAGACCGTGTGCTAGGCTTGCTCGAGATATCACTTCCGGCCCATGCGTGCCTTTCGATGCTAAGCAAGTTCGATGCGAATTTCTTCCGACACCAGGATGTCCTGGAAGCCCTCAATCACAGCTCCCCTCTCGGCGAAAAACTGCGCTACCTCCACGGCGTGCTGCGTCAGCGCTTCAGTTTCGTCGACCGCATCGCCGTGGCCCTTTACGAGCCCGCCGCAGACTTGCTGCAAACCTTCATCCACAGCAGCGGTGACGCCAACCCCCTCCCCCATTACCAGGCACCGCTGGCGGAAGTGCCGACCTTGGGGCAAATCCTGGAAGAATGCCGCCCGCGACTAGTGGAAGATCTGTCCATCTTTTCCGAAACCGAGCGCGAACACAGCCGCAAAATCGTTCAGCAAGGCTACGCGACCAGCTACACCCTGCCGTTCTACAACGAAGACGCCTTCGGCGGCTTCGTGTTTTTCAATTCTTACACACGCCACGCCTTCACCGACGAATCCCTCCACTTTCTGGACATCTACGGCCATCTGGTCGCGCTGCTGGTGGTGAACGAACTGGCGTCCATCCACACCATGCTGGCCGCTCTCAAGATCGCCAGGCGTTTCACCAACGAACGGGATTTCGAAACCGGCATGCACCTGGACCGCATGTCGCGCTACTCCCGGCTTATCGCTCAGGCGCTCGCCGAACGGCACCACCTTAGCGATGAGTACGTGGAGCACCTGTTCCTGTTCGCGCCACTGCACGACATCGGCAAGATCGGCATTCCGGACAGCATCTTGCTAAAACCGGGCAAGCTGACGCCAGATGAATTCGAAGTCATGAAAAGCCATGTCACCAAAGGCCGGCAGATCATTGACGACCTGTTGAAAAACTTCGGGCTGGAAGGCATCCGCTACGCCGACATGCTGCGCTATATTGCCCTTCACCATCACGAAGCCCTCGACGGATCCGGTTATCCAGAAGGCTTGCGCGGCCAGTCCATTCCGCTGGAGGCACGCATCGTCGCAGTGGCGGACATCTTCGACGCGCTCACCAGCCGCCGGCCCTATAAAGAGATCTGGAGCAACGACCAGGCCTTCGCCTGCCTGCGCGGCCTGGCCGGCAAGATACTCGACGCCGACTGCGTGCACGCGCTGGTGGAACGAAGCGAGGAGGTGGCAGCCATCCAGGCCCACTTCCGCGACGACATCTACGGTTAGCGATCCGGCGATAACCCGGGGCCGGATTTGCTCCTGCCAACCGCGCCCTGACCGGCCACCGCCGATCCGCACGCGCCGTATCCTCCGGCTTACGACTGCGGATGGGAAGGCCGATCGCGCTGGCTCTGAGAACGAGCGGCGGAAGCATCGCGAACGGCGCGATCCCGGCCTTCCGGCGAGGCCGCCACCGCGTCGCGAAACACCACCACCACTCCGCTGACGCGACCGTCGCTCACCACCGGATAGGACGAGCATTCGGCCATGAAGGAACTGCTGTCCTTCCGCCAAACCAGCTCCTGAGCCTGTGCCGGGATGCCTTCCTCGAACACGTCGTACAGCGGGCATTCGCGCCGGTCGTAGGCGCTGCCGTCGGCTCGGCTGTGATGGATGCGGGCATGAATGTCACAGCCCAGGAGTTCTTCGGCATTGGCATAACCCAGCATGTCCAGCGCCGCCCGATTGACAAAGCTGCAGTTGCCGTCCGCGTCGATCCCGTAGATCCCTTCCCCCACCGATTCCAGCAGCAACCGGAACCGGGCCTCGCTGGCGCGCAGTTCCAATTCCATGCGTTTGCTCCGGCACAGTTCCCGGTCCATGTTTGCATTGGCGAAACGTAGCGCATCGCTCTGCTTTTCCAGCTGCTGGGTGCGCTGAGCCACCAACTCCTCCAACCGCCGTCGGTAGTACTCCAGTTCCTGTTCTAGCTCCTTCTCTTCCGTGATGTCCAACAGGATGCCTTGCAAAAACAGGGGCCGACCGGACTCGTCGCGCACCACGTTGGCCTGGTCCAGAAACCAGCGCGGCGTACCCTGGCGGTTCAACAGCCGGTATTCGCAGCGTAGCGAACCGTGGCTCTCGTGAAGCTGGGCGAAAGCATCGATGACCCGCTCCCGGTCCTCCTTGTGTACCCACTGCAGCAGGCCCTCGGGATTGCCCAGCCATTCCTCCGGGGTATAGCCCAGGCTATGGATTTGCGGGCTCACATAGCGCAGCTTGCCGGGTTCTTCCATGGAGGCGAGGTAGGTAATCGCGGGGATCTGCTCCACCAGGGTGCGGAACTTCGCTTCCGCCTCCCGCAGGCGATCCACCGCCTCGGCCTTGTCCCGCAGCGCCTGCTGCTCCCGCAGCGCCCGCAGAATGACCGCCGGCAGCCATTGCAGCGACTGCTGGTCGGTGATCTTGACCAGATAGTCGCGGGCGCCGCGCTTGATTGCATCGACCGCAATCAGGGCATTGTCGGTACCGGTCAGCATGACCACCGGGATCTGAAGCTCACCGGAGTCCTCTGCCAATTCCGACAGAAACTCGACCCCGGAGAAATCCGGCAGGTTGTAATCCAACAAGATGCAATCGGGCTTCCGCGAGCGCGCCAGCTGCAGGCCCTCGCTGCCGGTTTCCGCCTCCAGCAGTTCGAAGTCGTGATCGGGACATTGGGCAAAGGCGCGCCGGATCGCGAGCCGGTCGACCTGGTCGTCGTCCACCAGCAGCAGCGTGGTGGGCTTGTGCGGCAACTGAGCGTTCATTCGGGCAACTCGCTGAGAGTCCAATAGGTATCGATGGAGCGCACGGTCTCGACGAACTCCCTGTAATCCACCGGTTTGCGCATATAGCCGGCCACGCCCAGGTCAAAACTTTCCACCACGTCGCGCTGCTCCTCCGAGGTGGTGAGGACGATCACCGGTATCCGTTTCAGGGCGGGATCGGCCTTGGCCACCTGCAGAAACTCGATGCCATTCATGATCGGCATGTTGAGATCGAGCAGGACGATGCAGGGCCTGGCGCGGCCGGGCACACGCAAGAAAGCCAGAGCCTCTTCGCCGTTTTCCACGTGCTCCAGGCGATTGGTGACGCGCAATTCCTTCAATGCGCGGCGGACGGTCATGGCATCCACCTGATCGTCTTCCACCAGCAATATGAATTTACTCTCGACTTTCATGTTATCTCGCTTCATGCCTGAAGGACTCAACCACCCTTGGGCAGCTGAAACCAAAACACACTGCCCTGCCCCGGCGTCGATTCGACCCCAGCCTGACCACCCAAACCCTCGGCGATTTTCTTGACGATGGACAAGCCCACGCCGGTACTCTCCACCCGGTCACGCGGGTTGAGGGTCTGGAACAATTGAAAAATCCGGTCGAAATGACGCGGGTCGATACCCGGGCCGTTGTCGCTGACGTTGAAGCGCCAGCCGTCGCCCCGGTCCATGCAATCCACCCGGATCAACCCCTCCGGCTTGTCCATGAACCGGATCGCATTGGACAGCAGGTTCTGGAACAGCTGCTGCATGCGGGTACGTTCGGTCCTCAGGATCGGCAGTCCCGCCTCCACCTCGACCCTGATGTGAGACGGCGGCGCCAGCGAATCGACCACCTCCGGCAACAACTGGTTTAGATCCACCGCCACGGCGGCTTCGTGTACCCGCCCGATGCGGGAATACTGCAATATCCCATCGATCAGCCCGTCCATGCGCCGCACCCGCTGGATCAAGAGGCGCAGATGTTCCTGGCCTTCGGCGTCGAGACGCTCCTTCTGGTCCGCCGCGATCCAGTCCGCCAGGGAGCCGATGGCGCGCAGCGGCGCCTTCAGATCGTGCGATACGACATAGGCGAAGTTCTTGAGTTCCTCGTTGGCCCGCTCCAGTTCGCGAATCATCCGCCCCTGCTCCGCTTCCAGGGTCTTGCGGGCGGTGACGTCGTCGAGCGCGATGAGGTAAAGCTTGCGATGCTCCGCGGCGCCGACGATGCGGCAAGCGTTCAGCCGCAGATAGCGTTTGCCGATGGAGGGAAACTCGCGGCGGAATTCAATGGCTTCCACCACTCGGTCGCCCGGCAGGATCTCCACCAGCAGGCGACGCATTTCCGGGAAGTTCCAACAGCCCCCCTGCAATTCCATGAAAGGCCGGCCCACGACGTCGTCCTCGCTCAGGCGAAAGGTCCGGAAAAAGGCCGGGTTGGCGCGAACCACCCGAAAGGAGGCATCCAGCACCAGCAGGGACTCCTGCATGGTCGCGATGATGCTGTCGGAGAATTCGCGGGCGGCGGTGAGGGACTCCTCGGCGCGCTTGCGGCGGGTGATGTCGTAGATCGTGGCCAGCACGGCGCCATCGTCCAGACGACTCAGGCTGATATCCACGTTGAATTCGGCGCCGTCCTTGCGGACGGCAAACAGATCCAAGCCACTTCCCATGGCACGGCTGCCGGGAAGCGCCGCAAACTGGGCGCGCTGGGCGGCGTGGTTCGATCGGAAGCGGCGCGGCAGCAAGTCTTCCACCAACAGGTTGGCGAACTCCTCCCGGTTGTATCCGAACAGGCCCACCGCCGCGGCATTGACCCACTGAATGCGGCCATCCGCCGCGATCACGAGCATCGCGTCGGCCATGCTGTCGATCAGTTGGGAAAAATCGTGGCGA